>CAIYIP010000032.1 GCA_903926285.1 uncultured Gammaproteobacteria bacterium | reverse complement strand
GCTCGCGCAGTCTGGCATTTGATCATCTGACCCATAATGCAAATTTCGCCATAGACGGCAAACAAGGCTCACTAGTGCTGGATGGGCCAGTCTATGATGATTTGAGCAGCTATCTGGTCATACGCGAGCAGCTCGCTGCCGGCGTCAAAGACGTAGAGTTTGAAGTGGTGGACAAAGACACCATCAAGACCTACCGCTATCAGGTAGAAGAAGAAGTAATTCTGGACACGGCTCTGGGTAAGTTTGCGGCGGTTAAACTCGTCAGAATCCGTGATGACAACCCCAAGCGCAGCACGGAAATCTGGCTGGCAAAAGATCACGACTACATATTACTCAAACTGGTCCAGGCTGAGCCGAACAATCACACGATCAGGCTGGAAATCACGAAGGCTGTGTTCAATGGAACCGCTCTGGCCCCTGAGTGAGTTTCTGCTCGGACAGGGCTAAATGGCCTTTTACCCGTTTTATTTGGCCATTAAGCATTGAAAGATACCTGGTCCAGCTAAGCTGTCAGTCCATGGCTCTGCAATTTTTCGCGCAGCGTATTTTCATCGAGCTTCAGTCGATCAGCCGCAAATTTCATGATATTGGCACTGTCCAACATTGCTACTTCCAGTAAATTCCGCTCCAGGTTTTGCAGGTATTGCTCAAGCCGCTCTGCGTTAAGTGGCAGCATCGCGAAATTTTCTTCGATTTTGTTGCTGGCTGTAACTGCATTACCAGAAGGCGATCCATGCGCGTTCTGTTTGTCGGTTTCCACAGCAACTACACCCTGTTGATGTTCATACCCAGGATACGACGAGGCATTTGCATTGGTTTGCAGTTGAGGTGCATCTGCCATCGGCGCAGTTTGCGTTTGCTCCACGACGGCTTCATTTGCTTTCACTTCGTTTGCTTTCTGGGTCGCTTGCGCAGGATTTTCCAATGCGAGTTGTATCGGCGCTTGTGCATAGACCGGATCCAGGTTCTGGGCCGGAATATTAGTAACTAACTCCGACGGCTGCGCCCTCTGATCGGGGATCCTCGGTGGGTGCATGCGCCTGCCATTACTTGCATATTGATACTCCTGCGGCAGATCGACCACCCCAATCACTTCGTTGGGCTTGATGATACACATGCGTTCAACGAGGTTAGCCAGCTCCCTTACGTTACCCGACCAAAAATGTTGCTGCAGGGATTCAATGGCTGCACTGTTGAACCGAATCGATGAATGTTCCTTGTTTTCCAGCCGTGACAGCAATTCCTTGATCAGGTCAGGAATGTCTTCAATGCGGTTGCGCAGCGGCGGAATTTCAATTGGCACCACACTCAGGCGGTAATACAGATCCTGACGAAAATTGCCCTCGCGTATTTTTTCTTCAAGTGAATAACGGGTTGCAGCCACTACCCGCGCATCGCTCGTTATCGTGGTGTGCCCACCCATGCGCTGGAATTTCTTGTCTTCGAGAAACCGCAGCAGCATGCCCTGTACGTTGAGTGGTAATTCAGCAACATCGTCAAAGAACAGAGTTCCGCCGTCCGCTTTTTCAATCAATCCTGCGACTGATTCGAGTGCACCGTGAAAATTCTTTTCCTGCCCAAACAGCTCAACCCCGTACCTGTCGGGCGACACTGCAGCGCAATTCACCACGATAAAAGGTTTTTCTGAGCGGCCCGAATGGTAATGCAGGTTGCGCGCGACGATCTCCTTTCCTGTGCCCGATTCACCCAGCACGAGTGCCGTTACCTGCTTTGTCGCTACACCGAGCAAAAGTTGACGCACACGTTGCATGGATTCGCTCTGGCCACTGAGGCTGCGGAACATTGCAGTACCGGTTTCTGAAATGATGCTACTGGGACGCAGGAGCTGGGCATGGCCGCTCATTTGACGGGCATTCTGCAAAGCCACCAGCAGGTTGCGGTAATTCAATGAACTATCACCTAGCGGCATGAACTTGGCTTGCAGGGAGTCGGGCAGCAGTGAATACTGAATTTCTTCCTGATTATTCAATAACAGCAGGGGCAAGTCAGGATAACTGCTGTGCAGGGCATTGAGCAGGTCAAGTACGGAGTGATTTTTGATAACACCCAGCGCTATCGCAAAGACGTTATCAATCTCGCCATTCTTATTCAGCATTTCGAACAACCGCTGCCAGTTGTGGCTGGTACTGAACACCGGGGTCTCACCAACGGACCTGAGCTGGATACCGAGGTTGTGCGCCGACAACCTGTCGTCATCAAGCACTACAATCTTTTGTTGTTCAGCTGCTTCCAGCTGGGAAATATTTTGTGTCATCGGGGGTGTTTCTGCTGGCTGACCATCAGATCCCTGGCTTCTGAAGGGGTGCGCGCATTATAAGCAAAAGAATCAAGTTTACGCACTAACTTGTTGTAGAAGCTGCAAATCCTCTCACGCGTCGTTATTGTTCAGGATAATAACGCCGCACAAGAACATCAGGATGAACTCCCAGAAAATACGCAGCCCGAATACGCCACATGAGCAGGATGGTGCGTACTACCCCCCTTGTTTCCCACCCGCGGCTCGACGTCAAAACCGGAGTTTTAATGCGTTGCGGCCAGCCGAACCTGAGTAACTTTTTGCTCAAGGCAACATCCTCAAGCACGGGCAAACCATCGAAATAGCCTACGCGCTCAAAATATCTTCTGGTAACAAAAATCGCCTGGTCGCCAGTACTTATACCCGATAGTGCAGTGCGCAGATTGATGCCGCGTTCAAGCAAGCGAAAAACCTTACGCCCACTCGAAAAGCGGATATCAAATCGCCCCCAGATGCTGCTTTGTGGACTCAGGGCGGTGTGGATAAGCTCATCAGCATGGGCCGGCAACTGCGTGTCGGCATGGACAAACAACAGGAGCGGGTGCTCCGAAGAATCGGCCCCGGTATTCATTTGTAGCGCCCGCCCTGGTCCGCTCATCAGGACTCTATCGGCATATTTGCGCGCAATGCTGACACTGCTGTCGCGGCTGCCGCCGTCCACCACGAGCACTTCATGCCCGCGTTGCCGCAGCGGTTGCAGCGCCATCAGTGTTGCTTCCAGAGTGCTTGCTTCGTTTAGTACCGGGATGATGATGCTGATTTTTGCGTTCATTACTGCAACTGCTCTGACTTTCAGTTAACGGATTTGTATAGCGGGTTGTCGACCCTGATGGATCCTGCCTAGTTTGATTCTATGCTTCCGGACTCGTCGGTGCCAATCAATGTCTGCCCCGGCTACCAGTAAATTCTGGGTCCGTGCGTATATGAAGGCTACAATACATCCATCCTGAGCTTTTAGTAATTACTGCGTTTTTATGTCTGACATACCTGCCCCACACCCCGTTTTTTCCAGCCATTTTACCGTTGCGCTTCCGGGCGATCCGGAGACCCGCAATTTTCGCCGGCAAGTTACCGGTGCCTGTTATTCCTTTACCAAGCCCGTAAATTTTGCGCAGGCTTCATTAGTGGCCTGGTCGCATGCGCTTGGCAATGAACTTGGCCTTACACCTGAAACCATAGGCGTGGAAAAGTTTACCGCGATATTCAGCGGCAACTTGCAGGAACCCGGTATGCAACCCTATGCGCTTTGTTACGGCGGCCACCAGTTTGGTCATTGGGCCGGGCAGCTTGGTGATGGGCGCGCAATCAATCTCGGTGAAATCACCGACTGCAAGGGCCAACACCAGATTCTGCAATTGAAGGGCGCAGGTCCAACACCTTATTCCCGCACTGCCGATGGTCTGGCGGTGCTGCGTTCATCGCTGCGCGAGTTTCTGTGCAGCGAAGCCATGTTCCATCTTGGCGTGCCAACCACCCGCGCATTGAGCCTGGTTCTAACTGGTGAAAAAGTCGTGCGCGATATGTTCTACGATGGCAATCCGCAAGCGGAACCTGGAGCGATCGTGTGCAGGGTAGCACCGTCATTTGTGCGCTTCGGCAGTTTTGAAATATTCACGATGCACCAAGACCATGCCGTATTGCGCCAATTGGTCGACTTCACGATCACGCGCGATTTCCCGCACCTCGGCAAACCCGGCACTGACACTTATATCGCCTGGTTCAGGGAAGTTTGCGCACGCACCGCTACCTTGATGGTGCACTGGATGCGCGTTGGTTTTGTCCACGGCGTGATGAATACCGACAATATGTCGATCCTCGGCCTGACCATCGACTACGGTCCGTACGGCTGGCTCGAAAACTACGATCCCGGCTGGACCCCGAACACTACCGATGCCAAAGGTCGCCGCTACCGTTTCGGCCAACAACCCCAGATCGCCTTGTGGAACCTGCTGCAGCTCGCCAATGCGATTTATCCGCTGATCAACGAAGCGGCGCCGCTGGAAGCAGCACTCGCTGACTATAAAACAGCGTACGAAGCCCAGTGGCTGCGCATGATGCTCAACAAACTTGGGCTTGAGCATTATCAGAATGAAGATGAAAAACTTATCCAGCAATTATTCGACGCGTTCAAACTTACCGAAACTGATATGACTGTGTTTTTCCGCGGGCTGATGGCAGTGGATTTCAGTAGCGATCTGCAAACAGTTCCAGTTGTGCTGGCGCATGCCTGGTATGAAAGTGAACCTGCTATGCAGGCGCAACAATCCTTGCTCGCATGGTTGCAGCATTATCAACAACGGCTGCAACAAGAATCTGCCTCATCTGAGCAACGTTTTACGCTCATGCAGCAAAACAATCCCCTGTATGTGCTACGCAACTATCTGGCACAACTTGCCATCGACGACGCCGAACAAGGCGATTTCAGCAAGCTGGTGGAGCTGCAGGAAGTGTTGAAAAATCCTTATCACGAGCAACCTGGCCGAGAGCATCTTGCCGGGAAACGGCCGGACTGGGCACGTCAACGTGCGGGTTGCTCGATGTTGTCATGTAGTTCATAGGCTGAATCAAGCGGAAAAGTAGGGTTTTTTAATGTGCAGATTTTTTCCCATCTCATCGTGAGTTTATTCCACTTCAATTTGCCTGCACTTGCATAAGCAGATCTGGTAAAAACTCCCACTTGTACTATGTTTAAAGTATTCAATCGCAAAAGGAATTTGCTATGAAAAAATTCTGCGCCTACCTACTGCTTTCCATATTTTCCTCGCAGGCTTTTGCAGAAACCCCACTTGATGACAGCTATCAGCTCGCTGTACTAGCAAACACGTCATCATATTTCATGATCGAACAGGGCAATTTGAAGGATGCCAGTGGTTATCTCTTTAACCCGGTCTGTACTGGCCACCTGCAGTCCCCTGCCCTGATCACAGAGCTAAGTGCATTTTTTGCAGGGCATGAAGGTGCGCGTGTGATTGATCGCGGCGATGGCCACTATCTGCTATTACAAAAGCAGGAAATTGCTGCAAAAACAAATCTGCAAAAGACGGCAAGAACCCTCAACACCGCTTACGCCGAACTTGAATTCAGTTCTGGCACTGAAGGCTCATTCACGATTCGCGCAACAGCTACCTTTTTCACGGACTCAGCAACGGGAACCTCAACCTGCCTGGCCAAATCCGTGTATGAATTGAACCGGGTTAACTCCTGAAATTTGCGGGTTAGAAAGAATATAAACTCTTGCACAAGTTTATATCTGCAATTCGGGAATATTACAGACCCTATGCTAGAATCGCGCCGCTTAAACCCATCCCCGAATAAGCCCCGGTGGCACAGTGGATAGCGCGGCCCCCTCCTAAGGGGCAGGTCGCAGGTTCGATTCCTGCCCGGGGCACCATTAAGTCATTGAAGATATTAAGGTCGTTGTTTTTTGTTGTACGCGGTTGATCGTTGACATTCGCCCTAATTGGTACCAAGTTGGTACCACGATTCCCTGAATTTATGATAGAAAACGGCGGGTGAATTATGGCAAAAAAACTTACAAGCATTAGCGTTAATCGGGCCTGATCAATAG
>CAIYIP010000031.1 GCA_903926285.1 uncultured Gammaproteobacteria bacterium | reverse complement strand
TGAGCGGTTTGGGTGTTCAGAAATTGCGGCAGGTTATCAAGTTGTTCGGAAACCGATGAAGACGGATCGAAGTCGCGCATTTCAGCGGTAGTTACTGCAGTTACAGGAGTCGGTGTAACCATGCCATCGGTGGTACGGATACGTGTACCGGTAATCTGTATTTCTTCCAGTCGTTCCTGGGCTTGTGCACCAGTTGCAACCAGCATTGCGGCGGCGACTGATAAAGCTAAGGTATTAGCTTTGAAGCGCCAATTATTTGCGTATTTCATTAATATGCCTCCCCGGCGGGTGTTGAATTTATTGCTTTATGTGGATTTGTGGATACTTCCAGCCCTACTTGATTTCCCCAGACTGAAAAGTGCGCCTTTGATATAGAAATCCGGGCTAAAAGTAAAGCGGAAAGTCGATCAAGTATGAATGGCGCTTGAGGTAAAACTATAGTTTCTCCAATTCAATCAATGGCTTAATAAAAGTGAACATAGGATAAGCTATCCAGCTTTGAGGCGGCAGACAAGAAGTGGTACGAAGGTGGCTTGGCGCTGCCATTACTCGTAGTGCTCAAGCTGTTCCTCGTGGATATGTAGGACCGGCTGGGTTTGCTCAGGGTCACATCGTTCCTGGGCATGGGGCGTGGCCTGCCAGGTATTACCTGTCTACATAAGCGTTTGCAGTTTGCAGGGAATGAGGCCGCTTCAACTGCCCAGTAAAAAGATCAACACCGGAATGTAAAGCATTCCTGCCAGGATAGTGATGGAAACGGCGCTCGCACTCAGATCCACATCAAGTTTGGCGAGTGATGAATAGGTTAATGCGTTGAACCCGATTGGGGCAGCGCAGCACAACACAATCACCGTATAAGTAGTGCCTTCAAGTCCTAGCCAGGTTGCCAGCAGCATTCCCACGATCAAACCCAAACCCAGACGAATGCCGGCAATGCCAAGCGCCAGAGGCAGATTGGCCAGCTTCAGTGAAAAGAAGATCCCCAGCGCGATCAGAATCAGCGGGCCGCTCATCTGTCCTAATGGTGTGATTACCGACACCACGGTCGCTGGCAGTTGCCGCCCACTCAGCGCCAGCAATACAGAAAGCACCAGCGACCATACGAGTGGCGATTTAAGAATGCGGATCAGCATCGTCCAGCGACTGTGTTGCTCACCACCGTAACCGAAGGCGAGGGCATAAACAAAAGTCGCCATCATGAGGGCGTTGCCAAAATCAAACAGGATGGCATCGGCAAAGCCATTCTGCCCATAGACGGCCAGAATGAAGGGGAACATGAAGCTGTTGTTAAGAATGGCCGAGTTGACGAGGATGGTGCCTGTCGTACGTTGATCGAATTTTCGAACTCGGGCCCATAAGAAAGCCGCGCCAAGACAGATCAGGTTGATCGCTATATTGATAAACGGCAGCAGCGCCTTTTCTGCGCTGAAGGTGATGTTGGGCACCGAAATGAGGATCAGGAGCGGCAAGGTCACAAAAAACACGAACCGTAATAAAAACTCACCGTGGACT
>CAIYIP010000030.1 GCA_903926285.1 uncultured Gammaproteobacteria bacterium | reverse complement strand
CTTTGCTTACTGCACTCTTTGTTTACTGCACTCTTTGTTTACTGCACTCTTTGTTTACTGCACTCTTTGTTTACTGCACTCTTTGTTTACTGCACTGTGGCAAGCAATTTTTCTTCGTTGTTGGCAGGGCAGTTCAGGAAGGCCGAGGTTCCGAGCCAATGATTGTCAGGGTAATACGAGAACAGGAACTGGCCACCCTTGAGATTGTCGATCACCATGCGTGCTACTTCAGGACGTACTGCGGGGCAGCCCTGGCTGCGGCCAATACGGCCATGATCCTTGATCCAGCTTTCTGCCACGTAGTCGGCGGCATGGATTACCAGGGCGCGTGCCCTGGCCTTGTCGTTAATGCCTGACTCCAGGCCGTCCATGCGCAGGGAGTAGCCGTGCTTGCCAGTATAACTTTCGCTGGTACGGAATAGTCCAAGGCTGGATTGATGGCTGCCGTCGGTGTTGGAAAAACTCCGGGCGTAGTTGTCGCCGGAACCCTGGCCATGGGCAACGAAGTCCTGCAACACCAGCGTTCTGGACTCAAGGTTGAACAGCCAGAGGCGCGGCTGCGACGATGGCAGCGAAAAATCAATTATCGCGAGGCGGCTTGCGGGTTCAGCGCCATGCCTGATGGCACATTGCATGGCCGAAACTGCGCGCTCCAGCACTTGTGCGTTCAACCCCGGAGCCGCTTTTGCCAACCGCTCGGCCAGTGCTTGCGAACCCGCAGCGGCTGCGCTGTCCGCCAGGATGAACAGCAGGCAGAACACCGCTGATCTGCCGGAGCGGCGAAGTAAATTTGCAAGCATGCAACCTTCCGAAATTCGAATATGACTTGTTGTTAGACAATTACTTTGGGCGATAAACCGCCTCTAATGCAGCATGTTATGGTAATTGCGTGGGTAATTGTCGCCTTGATAGTGTTAATTTCAAGGTGGCTGCCTGCAATCATGGGTGTGAGGTTACATGCTGAGCAAGAAATTCACAATTCCCTTTCTGCTGTTAAGTGTTGCGATTCACGCTCAAACAGCACCGATAAGCAGTGTTTCATCGGCTAATCTGCAAGCCATGCTGACAGCGTCGGCAGAGAGGCAATGTTCCGGCCTCAAGAGCTTGCGCACTGTTTCTGCACACAGCGCCCTTCTCGAAGTGTACCAGCAGAGTGGCTTTGTTTCCTTGTGGCAAGCACCTGCACGACTTGCAGCACTCAAGCATGAATTATCCCAACTGGCCGACGATGGCCTGATTCCCGCCGATTATTCCGATGCGCTGGATGCCTCTCCTCCAACAGAAGCTTGTGATGAACTGCGCGTGACCAGCGAGTACCTGCTTGCGTTGGAGCACCTGGAGTATGGCCGCCTGGCGCCGGAAAATTTTGCGCCCCAGTGGCAGCAAGCAAATCCTGTTGCCGACGATGCCAACGATCTTGTGGACATCGCGCTGCGCGGCTTGCAGGCTATGTCCGCAGCATTTGATGCCGCACGACCCGCCCTGCCGCTCTATCGCGAACTCAGGCTTGCGTATCAGCAGATGAATAAACAACCAGCTCCGCAACAGCCGCTTTCCGCTGGCCCTACTATCAAACCGGGTCTTGACGACCCGAGGCTGCCCCAACTTGTCCGAAGGCTGCAGGCCGCGGGTTATCTCGAACAGGCCAGTGCATATACAAACGGGGCCGGGCGTGTGGTCTATGGCGCAGAGATCGAACAGGCAGTCAGGCGCTTCCAGGCGGACCATGGCCTGCAGGTTGACAGTGCCGTGGGTGTACAGACTCTTGCAGCGTTGAATGTTTCGCCGCTGCAGCGGCTGCAGCAAGTACGTATCAATCTTGAACGCCTGCGCTGGCTGAATACACAGCGCAGTGCGCATATGTTGCTGGTCAACATTGCCGGCGGCGATATCCGGCTTTACCGGAACCAGGCCATTGTCTGGCAGTCCAGGGTCATGAGTGGGCGGCCGGAGTGGCCAACTCCGGCATTAATTTCGCGCATTAATCGCATTACCATCAACCCGAGCTGGACTGTTCCGCCT
>CAIYIP010000029.1 GCA_903926285.1 uncultured Gammaproteobacteria bacterium | reverse complement strand
GGTCCGTGATAGGGATCCTGCCCAAGTATCACTACCCTGACCTTCTCGAAAGGTGTCGAGTTCAGTGCGTGGAAGATCAACGTGCTGGGCGGAAAAATCTGCTTGCCAGCCTTTTTCTCGCTGAGGAGAAATTCGCGCAGTTGCTGCATGTATTCCTGCCCGAGTTCAGCTTTCAGCAATTGCTGCCACGAGCCCTCGAGCAGGATTTCGCACTTTTTTGCACTGTTTTCTTGAACGGCGCTGTCTTCACCCATGCTGCGGACGCATATGCGGGAATAACAGCACGTCCCGGATCGAAGGTGAATTGGTGTAAAGCATAACAAGTCGATCTATGCCAATGCCTTCGCCTGCAGTTGGCGGCATGCCGTACTCAAGCGCCGTAATGTAATCGGCGTCAAAATGCATGGCTTCGTGATCACCGGCATCCTTGGCTGCAACCTGGGCATGGAAACGCTCAGCCTGGTCTTCTGCATCATTCAACTCGGAGAAGCCATTCGCGATTTCACGACCACCTATAAACAGCTCGAAGCGGTCGGTGATCAATGGGTTATGATCATTGCGGCGTGCAAGTGGTGAAACCTCAGTCGGATATTCGGTCACAAAAGTTGGTTGCAACAACAGGTGTTCAACCTTGAGTTCAAAAATTTCCATTTGTAATCTGCCGATGCCCCAACTCTCATTGGCCTCGCCGCCACATTTGCGTGCGAGCAAGCGCAGTGCTTCGATATCGGATAACTGTTCTACCGTAACATCCGGGACAAATTGCGCAATGGCTTCAACAATCGTCAGGCGCTTGAAGGGAGAGCCGAAATCAATCATTAGATCCTGATACAAAATCTGAGTGGTGCCTATTACCTCTTCGGCAATTCCGCGCAGCATTTGTTCAGTCATGTCCATGAGTTCACGATAGTCTGCATACGCTTGATAAAACTCGAGCATGGTGAACTCAGGATTATGGCGTGTCGAGAGACCTTCGTTGCGGAAGTTGCGATTGATCTCGTAAACCTTTTCAAAACCGCCAACAACGAGGCGCTTGAGAAAAAGTTCTGGCGCAATACGCAAAAACATTTCCTGATCAAGCGCGTTATGATGAGTAACAAACGGTCGTGCGACAGCTCCGCCGGGTATCAATTGCATCATGGGAGTTTCCACTTCCATGAAATCGCGGGTGTTCATAAAGCGGCGGATACAGTCGATAATTTTAGAGCGCAGAATAAAAGTTTTGCGGGTTTCTTCGTTCACAATCAGGTCGACATAACGCTGGCGATAACGTACCTCCAAATCCTGCAGGCCATGATATTTATCCGGCAACGGACGCAGGGCTTTGGTCAGCAGGCGTAGTTCATGCGCCCAGACGGTCAACTCGCCTTTTCCTGTGCGAAACACATGACCGCTCACGCCGACAATGTCGCCGAGATCCAGGCCTTTGTGCACTGCAGTTTGGGCTTCGTTGTATTCCTTGTGATTAAGGTACAGCTGGATTTGGCCGCTGCCATCCTGGATGACCATGAAGGGGCCCCGCATACGAATGACTCTTCCTGCAACCTTGGTGGGATGAAGCGCTGCATCGAGTTCTTCCTTGGTGGCATCAGCAAATTTTTCATGCAGGACTGCAACAACGCCATCGCGGCGGAAATCATTCGGAAACGGATTGCTCTGTGCACGCAAGGCATGCAGTTTTTCTCGCCGCTGGGCAATCAGCTTGTTTTCATCATGAGCCGGCTCAGCACCAGGGTTGTTATCAGTCATTATCATTTCTCTTTTTTGTGATGGTTTATAAGCCCATTTTTAGGCTGGCTTCCATGAATCGATCGAGATCGCCGTCAAGCACAGCTCCCGGACTGGATGTCTCGATACCGGTTCGCAAATCCTTGATGCGTGATTGATCGAGCACATACGAGCGAATCTGGCTGCCCCAGCCAATGTCGGCTTTGTCGTCTTCGATCGCCTGCATGCTGGCTTTCTTTTTCTGCTCTTCAAACTCATACAGCTTGGCTTTCAATTGCTTGATGGCGCTGTCCCGGTTCTTGTGCTGCGAGCGTTCGCTCTGGCATTGCACGACTATGCCGGTAGGTTCATGGGTCATGCGGATAGCGGAATCGGTTTTGTTTACGTGCTGACCACCAGCGCCGCTTGCACGATAGGTATCCACGCGCACCTTGCTCATGTCGAGTTCGATCTTGATGTCGTCATCCACTTCAGGTGAGACGAACACAGAGGCAAAGGAAGTATGGCGGCGGTTGCCGGAATCAAACGGAGATTTTCTGACCAGCCGATGTACACCGGTCTCAGTTCGCAGCCAACCATAGGCGTATTCACCGACAAAATGCACTGTCGCACTTTTTATACCGGCTACTTCACCCGAGGATGCTTCCATCAACTCAGTTTTAAAACCGCGTCGATCACCCCAGCGCAGATACATGCGCAACAGGATCTCGGCCCAGTCCTGGGCTTCGGTACCACCGGAACCAGACTGGATATCGAGGTAGGCGTTATTGGCATCCATGGGGCCGGAAAACATGCGACGGAATTCCAGTTGCTCCAGGCTGGCCGTCGCCTTGCCTAATTCAAGCAGTGCTTCTTCGAGCAGGCTGGTATCGTTTTCTTCGTCGGCGAGTTCGATGAGTTCGCGCGTGTCTGAAAAAGTTTTATCAAGATTGTTCAGTGTGTGAACAACTTTTTCGAGTTCGGCTCTTTCCTTGCCGAGCGCCTGTGCGTACTCCGGTTTGTCCCAAACACGGGATTCCCCGAGTTCCATTTCTACTTCAGCAAGTCTTTCCTGCTTCCGATCGAAGTCAAAGATACCCCCTGAGCACTTGCATGCGCTCACAACATTCCTTGATCTGTTGCAGATGACCGTTGACTTCAAGCATGGGTGACTCCGGAAAAATTGAGGCATTTTAGCCGAACCCGGCGTTTATTCCTATGACACTCAGTGCCAATTATGCCGTGCCCTCCCCTGACCCTTCCCGTAGAATTGCACCAGTAACTATCCTGACAACTACCTCAGCAACAACTGTGAATAACAAGCCCATATTTTCTAACGCCTCCCTTCATTGGGATGATGCCAATCTTCCGCACTCACTCGTGTATGGCGATATCTATTTTTCCAAAGCAGATGCATTGGGTGAAAGCACCCATGTCTTTCTTGAAGGTAATCAACTCGCGCAGCGCTGGCAAAATTTGCAGGAAAGCAACTTTGTCATTGGTGAGCTGGGCTTTGGTTCCGGGCTGAATTTTCTCAACACCTGCAGGTTCTGGCAGACCGTGTCACCCGTAAATGCGCGACTGCACTATGTCGGATGTGAGCTGCATCCGTTCACAAGCGCCGACATGAAACGCCTGCATGCGCAGGTGCCCGAGCTGAAATTCTTGAGTGAGGCGTTCCTGCCGTTGTATCCGGACCATACCTCAGGAGTTCACCAGATCGAATGCAACTTTGCTGGACATCAGGTTGCGCTGACCTTGCTTTATGGTGATGCGGAATCAATGTTAAGGGCCATGTATAAGCCCGAGGGCTTCCGGATGGATTGCTGGTTTCTGGATGGGTTTTCGCCAAAGCTGAACCCTGCGATGTGGCAGCTGTCCTTGCTGGAGCTCGTTGCCCGGCTCAGCAAAACCGGGACCACACTTACAACCTATTCGGTCGCCGGATCTTTGCGGCAAAACCTCAGCGCCACAGGTTTCAGCCTCAACAAGAAGCCGGGTTATGGCAATAAACGACACATGCTGTTTGCACAACTGGATCAGCAAAGCGCAATGAACGCAAAGCAGATTGAAGTATCAAGTATTATGTCCTCACGAATCGCTAGTCAGGATAAAAAGGTTTGTATTATTGGCGCCGGACTT
>CAIYIP010000028.1 GCA_903926285.1 uncultured Gammaproteobacteria bacterium | reverse complement strand
TGAAATCAACTACAAAAGTAACCCTCTACATGGTGTAAGTTTAAAAACCATGCTGACCGAATTGGTCGATCATTATGGTTTTGAAATTCTCTATGCGTATTTATACATAAACTGTTTCAAGACCAACCCGAGCATCGCGTCCAGCGTGAAATTTCTGAACAATACCGATTGGGCGCGGGAAAACGTTGAAACGTTTTACTTATATCAATTTAAAAACTTGCCCAGAGCGTCGGCCGAACAGTTCTTATTGCCGCCCAGAGACAGGGTTGTCCCGGAAGGCCAGGTACCGGGTACGGCTGCCGAACTCAGTCTGGAAGACGCCGAGAAACTGCGCGCCAAACGGGCGAAGAAAGCCGACGGCTTTCGTTCGGGGCCAGGCAGGAGCACTGCTGCTCAACGTGGTCGGAACTCACCCAAGCGTGAAAACAGGCATGAGGATAAGACAGAGGATGAAGCGGTGAAAACACCAGGCTCGTCAATTTGGGGTGATATTGATCCCTGGGGCAAAGCGAAGAAGTGATCTGCATCCTCATATCCAATCTCGCAAGGTGCGCCGACCGATCAACTTGCGCATAAAAAAAACGGCAGCACTGCAAGTGCCACCGTTTCTATTCTTCATGCGTCGGCAAAAGCTTTCCGGCGACTTTCGCAGTACCTGAGCCAGTGCTCAAATTGTGCTGCGAGAGGCTGTCGACTTTTCCGCTCCCCGGATCACTTCAAATCAAAACGGTCGAGCGTCATCACCTTGGTCCACGCTGCAACAAAGTCGCGCGTAAACTTTTCCTGGCCTTGGGCAGTTGCATAAACTTCTGCGATGGAGCGCAGTTCGGAGTTTGAGCCGAAGATCAGATCAACGGGAGTCGCTGTCCATTTAACCTCGCCAGTGGCACGATCACGGCCTTCATAAATGCCCTCTGCAGTGGATGACTGCGACCACTGCGTGGACATATCGAGCAAGTTGACGAAGAAGTCGTTGCTCAGCGTGCCAGGGCGAGCGGTGAACACACCATGGTCAGCATCGCCGGCATTGCTATCCAGTGCACGCATGCCACCAACCAGAACCGCCATTTCAGGCACAGTCAGGGTCAGCAGGTTTGCGCGTTCGACAAGCGCCTCTGCAGGTGAGCGGGAATTACCTGCACCAAAGTAATTGCGGAAACCGTCTGCGGTCGGTTCGAGCACCGCAAAGGAGCTCACATCAGTTTGTTCCTGCGATGCATCGGTACGTCCGGCAGCAAACGGAACCTGCACATCCTGGCCTGCGTCCCTCGCGGCCTGTTCAATAGCAGCAGTGCCACCCAGCACGATCAGGTCAGCGAGTGATACTTCCTTGCCCCCTGACTGCGCACTGTTGAAGTCTTGCTGAATACTTTCCAGACGCGCCAACACGCTTGCTAGCTCATCAGGATTGTTGACTGCCCAATCCTTCTGTGGCGCAAGGCGAATACGCGCACCGTTTGCTCCGCCACGCAGGTCAGTGCCGCGGAAGGAAGATGCAGAAGCCCATGCAGTTCTGACAAGTTCGGGCACTGTCAGGCCTGATGCAAGGAGCTCGGCCTTCAGGTCCTCGATGTCATCTGCGTCAATCAATGCATGACCAACCGCAGGAACAGGGTCCTGCCAGATCAGTGCTTCCTGAGGAACCGCATTGCCGAGGTAACGTGTACGTGGACCCATATCGCGGTGCGTGAGTTTGAACCAGGCCCTGGCGAACGCATCTGCAAACTCCTCGGGAGCGTCCAACCAGCGCGTGGTGATCTCGCGATAAGCCGGGTCCATCTTCAACGCCAGATCGGTGGTGAACATGATAGGGGCATGACGTACTGACGGATCATGTGCATCGGGCACAAGGTTAGCACCTTCACCATCGGCAGGAATCCACTGGGTTGCACCGGCAGGGCTCTTGGTCTGTACCCATTCGTAACCGTAGAGGTTCTGCAGGTAGTTGTGGGTCCAGGCAGTTGGATTAACAGTCCATGCACCTTCCAGGCCGCTGGTAATGGTGTCGGCACCATTACCAGTGCCACAGGTATTGGTCCAACCGATGCCTTGTTCCTCAATGCCGGCTGCTGCGGGCGCTGGACCAACACAACCAGTTGGCGCGGCAGCACCATGCGCTTTGCCGAAGGTATGGCCGCCCGCGATCAGCGCAACGGTTTCTTCATCGTTCATTGCCATACGACCAAAGGTCTCGCGAATATCCCGCGCGGCAGCAAGCGGATCAGAATTGCCGTTCGGACCTTCAGGATTCACGTAGATCAGGCCCATCTGGACCGCAGCAAGCGGTTTCGCCAGTTCCCTGTCACCACTGTAGCGCTCATCCGCGAGAAACTCGGCCTCTGGGCCCCAGAACACCAGGTCGGGTTCCCAGTCGTCCTCGCGTCCGCCCGCAAAACCGAAGGTCGTGAAGCCCATGGATTCGAGCGCGACATTGCCCGTCAACACCATAAGGTCGGCCCACGAAATCTGGTTGCCGTATTTCTGCTTGATTGGCCACAACAAGCGTCTTGCCTTGTCGAGGTTCGCGTTGTCAGGCCAGCTGTTGAGCGGCTCGAAGCGTTGCTGGCCACCAGCGGCGCCACCGCGACCATCAGCCACACGATAGGTTCCGGCACTGTGCCAGGCCATGCGGATAAAAAACGGACCGTAATGACCATAGTCTGCTGGCCACCAGTCCTGCGATGTCGTCATCAAGGATGCGATTTCACCCTTGAGCGCTTCGATGTCGAGACGGCTAAATTCTTCAGCGTAGTTGAAGTCTTCACCGAGCGGATTGGACTCAGCTGCATGCTGGCGCAGCGGAGAAAGGTTGAGCTGTTCAGGCCACCAGAACTGGTTCGGTCTTGGCATTTCCTGGGCAAACGCAGAGCCTGTCAGCACGATCGATGACATCCCTACTGTTAGAGCGGTAAACAAGGGTATTGTGTATTTACGCATGGGAATTCTCCTTTTCAGTTTCAAACATTGTTTTGACACTGCATGCTAATACGTACGGACGAAATATTTATATCGAAAGAAACTATGGTACCGATAGCCATTTTGAATTGACGACTGAACAAAGGTCGGAAGGCGCTGAGAGGCCTGCATACAGCAAAAAAACTATCGAGCTCGGCGAGTTATTGCGAGGAGCCAAGCTTTGCCAGGCTCTGCCGGGAACTCTCCAGCCGCTCAGCAAGAAAAGCCGTGAAGTCTGCACCATCAACAAAGGGATGAGGCTCGCCAGGCTTGCGCGCGCTCAACAACTCTGCGCGCTGAAAGATAAGCGCGGCCCACGGATGGCTTGTCAGATTAACTTCGATGTTGGAGAGCGAGCCTTGCAGCTTTTGGACACTGGAAATCAGTGCGGCGAAATCCTCGGTATTATTCGACGTCACATTATGCCCGCCAAACAGAAAGGCCTGGTGATTTGTCGTGCCATCCCTGACCGTAAACTGCATCGACAGCACTCCCTTCGTGTGGCCAGGAGTCACGAAAAAATGAATCTTCGTATCACCAAGAGCAAGCGCATCGCCATCGGTGTAAGTGAGCTCGGGCATCAAGCCGGCCAGCGTCCAGTCTGCAGCGCTCATCGCAACCTTTGCACCTGAGACATTGCGCACTTCATCGATACCGCCGGCATGATCCTGATGACCGTGTGTCACAAGCAGATACCGGATGTCCGCAGGATCGAACCCAAGGTCGCGAATTGCATCCAGTGCCTCGGCGGTATAACCCTCATACAACGCATCGATCATGATCAAGCCATCGCTCGTTACCAGCAGATACGCGCTCACAAAACTGGTGCCAATGTAGTAAAGGTTGTCGAAGAGCTTGATAGGTCCAGCAAACTGCTGGGTTTCAGTATTGGCATCGGCCGGACGCTGACCATCGGTTGCTGCGCTGAGCTTGTGCTCAACGTCCTGCGCCGAAGCAGGCAACGCAAGACCCAGCAGCAGAATGATCAGCACCCTGGCTGATACACCCGCGAACTTATTCAAGGTCGGGCCCTACGATATGGTCGAGGTCGATGTTGTAGTCCTGGCAGAAATATTCTTCGACGGGTTCTTCGATCCAGGGCACATCCCACTTCGCGGTCCACGGGCGCGTATACGCCTTTGGATCATCAATCGTGACTTCGTAATGCAGCGTGTCGTAGTCGGGCCGCGAGATACGCTCGATCAGGTGTAGCGCATCGGTATGCACCATGCCGGTGGGCCGGCGCGCAAACCAGAAGCGTTCATTAAAATGCACGGTGTCGACGACCAGCGTGTCACCTTCCCATTTGCCGACCGAATGACCGAAGTAGGAAGGATCGTAATCGTCAATACTCGGATGCTCACGGCCATCCATGTGGATCTCGCGCCAGCTGTGCGGGCCACCGCCCGACAGCACATAAATCTTCTGGCGATCACGGCTTTCGGCGATTTCAATGCCGACCGGTGTATGGAACTGGCGTGGCCCGCCGTTGGGCATACACTTGGGATGGGGATCGTCGCGGCCCAGTGTTTTGAGGCGAAACTGCACGAGTGCCTTCGTCCATGGTCTGAACGGAGCCACTTTGTCGATGTCTTCGGGGTTGACGAGAAACGCGCCATCCATCTCAACAAAATTTTCCGAGAGATTGCCCACGCCGGTATCCCAGTGCCCGGTTTCGCCGAGTGCCGGGCCCAGGTTAACTGTGCCATCTTCATAACGCGGCGTGGGCCGTGATGCTGCCGCGCTGCCGTCCTGTGCCTGCGCTGCCCATGCTGATGTCAGCATTACTGCAGCAAGCAGTGTGTTTACCTTCCAGCCGTTCTTGTTAGTCATACTCATGCTGCTTCCCCTTAATACCCTGCTTCAGGCACAGCCGAAAGCAGGTCAACAGTAATCACCTTTACGAACTTGCCTGCCGGTATCAACGGCCAGCAGCAAGCAGCTCTTCGCCATCCACGCGTTTTACGCCGGTTGCATTAAGCAGCGAGCTGCCATCCCGTGCCCGCGAGCCGGATACTTCCAGCATATCGCCTGCCTGCAAGGTTTCCTTGTCCCAGCCGCGATCACGCATGGCTGATACGTTGGAAAGTTCAAACGACCACTCGGTAGTTGTACCATCCGCGTTGGTAACGTCCATAAAAAAATAGACGTGTGGATTACGCCAATCCACTTTTGTCACCATGCCCGTTACGGTAGCTGGCTGGTTGATGTCGTACTGCGCCGGAAACGAATGATGCGCCTGCACTGCGCTGGCACTTGCCATAGCAAGCACGAATAATGCAGTTGCTCTAAAGTAGTTGCGATGATTCATATGAATCCTCCAGATG
>CAIYIP010000027.1 GCA_903926285.1 uncultured Gammaproteobacteria bacterium | reverse complement strand
GGAAGAACATGACCGAAGAGGTCACCAGTCTCTCCCCGGAACCAGCGACTGGTTTCATCCTTTCCCGCAAGTGGTTCTGCTTGAGTGATTATCGTCTGCTGAAGTGAAGGATGGTCGCGCGGGCCGCTGACTCTCCCTGAGACCACACGCCCACACATGGGACATCCGCTTTTAGAGAAATATAGTGGCGGTCCCTTTGAGGCACCTTTGAGGCACCCGATAGTGGCTGTCCCTTTGATGCAGTGAGACCGGGACATCCTCTTTTAGAGAAATATAGTGGCTGTCCTTTTGATGGGTCCTTTTGATGCATTTGATGCACTTTGAGGCATTTCAGGGCAGACGGGGCATCCATTTCCAGACTTCCGGTTTCAGCGCTCCAATTCCATCCCCGCTGAACCACAGCCCCACAAACCAGAATACCAATTCAGGAAACTTTAGGAATTCCGCGTCAAATGTGCATCTGTACCCGCAGATCAGGCGTAAACTCCCAACCTTGTGCATACATGCCACATAATCAAGTACTTGCGCGCTGGACGCACCCAAAATGATCTTTTATCCTGCCAGCAACTATTCTTCCAGCAAACTGGTACCAGTGCATCAAGTGACGGACAACAAAAAATACGGGGAGAGCATGCACAACAGCGAAGCATTATCCAGATATGCGCAGAAGTTGAGCGGAGCTTGTGCTCCTTTCATATTGTGTGTCCTCGTGGCACAAGGTGCGCTTGGCCAACCTGCCCAGCAGGCCGCAGGTACGGTCGCCAGCCCGGCGTTAACCGACCTGGTTGATACCTTTTGTGTGAAATGTCATAACAGCGAAGACTGGGCCGGGAGCCTGGATATAGGTTCCATTGATCTGAACCATGCGGACAACGATCCCCAGATTTGGGAGAAGGCAATCGGCAAACTGCGCGGTCGCCTCATGCCACCCGCAGGAGCGGATCAGCCCGGTCAGGACGACGTAAATTCCCTGGTCGACTATCTTGAAGCGTCGATTGACACCGGAGTCCAGCAACCACGGGTTGGCCATGTTCCGATTCAGCGCCTCAACCGCACTGAATTTGCGGCGTCAGTGAAAAGCCTGATCGGCGTCGAAATCGATCCAGACCAGGTTTTGCCGACTGAAATCGAGGTTGAAGGTTTTGACAATATCGCGGATGCGCTCGGTATTTCACCCTCCTTTCTGGAGCAGTATGTATCTGTGGCACGGCTGGCTGCGCAGCTTGCGGTCGGCGAGCCTGTGCCGAAAATGGCCACGGTGTTTTATCGCGGCGGCGGTGGCGGCGGCGGGCAAGCCGGGCCGGGATTCGGCCAGACCACGCACAGGGACGGATTTCCTCTGGGCACACGCGGCGGCATGAGTTTTACGCACGTGTTTCCGGCCGATGGCGAATATCGCTTCAACTTCCTTGAAGGGGACAGCATCGACGCTGGCCTATACCCACGCGGCATGGAAACGTCGGCAACACTCGTGTTCCTTGTTGACGGCGTCGAAGTAGCGCGCAGAGAGATAGGCGGCCCGGAGGACCTGGCCCTCGCCGATCGCGACGGACCCGCAGGCCGTGAGGCGATCATCGCCAAAGTCTCTGGCATACCAGCTCAGATCAAGGCAGGCGCGCACACCGTGACCGCGACCTTCATCGAACGTTCCTGGGCGGCGAGCAACGATGTCACCGGCAATGGCAAAGTCTCCGGCATGCCGATTATCCGCGACGGCGTAGAGGTCGAGGGTCCATTCTCGCCACAAGGCCTCTCGCTTAGCGACAGCCGCGCGAAGATTTTCATCTGCCTGCCCAACGAAGGAGCTGAAGAGCAGGCCTGCGCAGAACGCATCGCGCGCCATCTTGCCACGCAGGCGTTCCGTCGCCCCGCGACCGACGCCGATATGGACTTGCTGATGCCGTTTTATGAAATCGGGCGGGCGGAGGCAGGCGGTTTCGATTCCGGCGTGCGCGAGCTGGTGACCGCAGTTTTGTCGAGCCCCGACTTTCTGTATCGCTGGATCCAGACGGCGCCGGAGGCGCAAGAGTCGCGTCTGCTGAACGATCTCGAGCTGGCCTCGCGGCTGTCGTTCCTGATGTGGAGTCAGGGCCCTGATGAAGAACTCATCGCGCTGGCAAGTGCGGGACGTCTATCAGACGCTGTAATCATGCAAGACCAGGTTGAACGTATGCTCGCCGATCCGCGCGCCGAGGCGCTGGTCGAGAATTTCGCGCTAGCATGGCTGAACCTGGACGAGCTGGATCAGATTGAACCCCTCGATCCCACATTTAATGCCAACATGCGGACCAATTTCGAAACCGAGATTCGGCTGTTTCTGCAAAGCGTCCTGCTGGAGGATCGCAGCGTCGTCGACTTGCTCAACGCCGACCACACGTTCGTGAACGAGTCGCTTGCACGTCAATATGGCATTACTGGCGTATTCGGCCCCCAATTTCGTCAGGTGACACTCACTGATGAAAATCGTTGGGGCCTGCTTGGCAAAGGCGCTGTACTGCTTCGGACCTCCTATGGCGACCGCACCTCACCGGTGCTGCGCGGTGCGTGGGTGCTTGACCGCATCATGGGTACACCACCTGCTCCGCCGCCACCGAATGTAGTTACTGACCTTTCGATCCACGAAGGCGAAAAGCCCACAACAGTGCGCGCACGGCTTGAGGCACACCGCGAGAACCCCACCTGCCAAGGCTGTCATGGCGTCATCGATCCGCCCGGCCTCGCGCTGGAAAATTTCGACGTCACGGGCCGCTGGCGCGATGTCGACGCAACTGCAAATGAACAGATTGATGCGTCGACAGTGCTGTCGAATGGGACGCAAATGAGTGGCCCGGTGGACTTGCGTCGTTATCTGACGAGCCGACCTGATCAGTTTCCGACGACGGTGGCCAAGCGGCTGATGATGTATGCGCTCAATCGCGAAATCGAATACTACGATATGCCGCAAATTCGCCAGATAGTGCACGCGGCGGCGACGCAAAACTACACGTTCGCCGCGCTCATCACGGGCATCGTCAATAGCGACGCGTTCCGTCGGCAGGGCGCCGAGGAACTCGTAACCCAGGTGGTATCTACCGAAACCAGCGGCGCCAGCGCCGAACAACAACAATAAAGGGAAACAGACGATGGCGATGATCCTGACAAAGAAACATCTGTCGCGGCGTATGCTGCTGCGCGGCGGTGCAGTGGCTTTGGGCCTGCCGTTCCTCGATGCCATGGTACCTGCAGGCACCGCCCTCGCGCAGACCGCGGCCGCGCCAAAAATGCGTGCGGGGTTCTTCTATATCCCGCATGGCGCGATCATGAGCAACACGCCTTATGGCAAGGAAGTCGATGCCTGGACCTCCAGCGGCAAAGGCGAGAACTTCAAACTCGGCCACATTCTTGATCCACTGGAAACACTGAAAAACTACGTCACGACCTTCGAGAATATCGAAAACACTGCCGCCGGGGGTTCTGTACACACGCTCAATCCGGCAACGTGGCTCTCCTGCGTGCGGCCCGACAGTGCAGCAAAAGGCGCCAACATGGCAATCACGCTTGATCAGGTGATTGCGCAACAGCTCGGGCAGCAAACCGCCCTGCCCTCGCTTGAACTCACTTCGGAAACCACAATCCAGGTTGCCGCGTGCGGCGGTGCCGGATGTTATTACGCATCCACTCTGTCCTACTCCGGCCCCAATTCACCACTGCCAATGGAATACAACCCGCGCAAGGTATTCATCCAGCTGATGGGTGAAGGCGATACTGCGGCGGAACGCGAAGCACTGTTGCGCAAGAACGCCAGCATTCTGGACATGATTGCCGAGCGCACCCAAAGCTTGCGCAACGAACTTGGTGCGGGCGACAGGGCGGTGTTGTCGGATTATCTCGACACAGTGCGCGAGATCGAACGCCGCGTCGAGATGGCGGGTGCGCGCGACCTTGCGGGTGTTGAAGTGCCGGATGCACCCATCGGCGAACTCGAAAACTTTGACGAGCAGGTTAAGCTTATGTTCGATCTGCTTGCGCTCGCTTATCAAGCCGATCTGACTCGTGTCGCCTCCTATGTGATGGTTGCCGAAGGTACGAACCGTACTTACAACCATGTCGGCGTGCCGGACTCCTTCCACCCTGTCAGCCACCACAGCAATGACCGCGAACGTATTCGCCGGCTAACTATCATCCAGCGTTATCACATGCAGCGTTTTGCGGAATTCGTGCAAAAGCTCGCCAACACACCCGATGGCGACGGCAGCATTCTTGACCATTCGTTGTTCCTCTACGGCTCAAACATGGGCAACAGCAACCAGCACGACAATTATCCCTTGCCGGAAATCCTGGTTGGCGGGGCCAACGGCAAACATGTCGGCGGCAAAAATATTGTACTGCCCGAACGCACGCCACTCGCGAATCTGCATTTGACGATTCTGGAGAAACTCGGCATCGAGCAGGCAAGTTTTGGCAACAGCACTGGCCTCCTCTCGGAAGTCTGAGGCGAGCGTGGAGGAGGATAAAGCTATGAAAACAACTGATCGTAGAAGCGTTCTGAAGACTGGCCTTGGTGCCTATGCAGGTTTTATTTCCGTGCCTCTGCTGGGCGGCCTTGTTGCTTGCGCGCAACAAGGCACACGGCTGGCAACTCAAGCACTCGGCGACGGAGTGACGCTAATCACCGGCGCGCCAGGCAATGTGATTGCACTGACCTTGAACGACGGAATAGTGCTGATCGACAGCGGCGCGCCAGAGTTGGCCAGCTCGGTGCAATTGACACTCGACGGCGCAACTGTGCGCACCTTGTTCAACACGCATTACCACGCCGAACAAACGGGTGGCAATGCACTTTTTGGTGAGGCAGGAGCAGCTATCCATGCCCATGTAATCACACGTCAATGGCTTGCAACCGACTATTACATACCTGCAGAAGACCGTTGGGTGGAAGCACAGCCCGCAGCCGCATGGCCTACCGAGACTTTTCGTGACAAGGCTGAAATGACAGCCGGCACCGAAAGTATTGAATACGGCTATCTGCTCGAAGCACACACACGTGGCGACATCTATGTGTTCTTGCGCGACTCCAACATACTGGCTGTCGGTGATGTTGCCTCGCCAGAACGCGATCCGGTACACGACTGGTATGCCGGCGGCTGGCTCGGCGGTCGCGTCGACGCGCTGGATGATCTACTCGCATTAGCGAATGAGCAGACAAAAATTGTGCCTGCCTATGGACCCGTGATGACGCGCGCCGAATTACAGCTTGAACGCGACATCATGGCAAAGCTTTACGACCGCACCACAGAATTGACCGGCAAGGGTAACAGCGCACAGGACATGCTCGACGCTGGTGTCCTGAATGAAGTGAACCGCACGTTCACGGACCCCTACCGTTTTCTTTATGACATCGCCAAAGGCCACTGGGCCCACTACACGAATTTCGGAGGCAACATTGTTTAAGCGAGCCGCAAAGAGCCGCATGACCTGGAACAACGCGGCAATCGCGTTGCTGGTACTCGGTGCGACCACACTTTCAATCCTGGCATTCGCGCAGGAGACACTTGTCGATCTCGTGCGCGCCGGCAATCGCGAGGCGGTGCTGGCTGCGATCACTTCTCCCGACATCGAACTCGACGCGGCCGAACCTGACGGTTCTACAGTGCTGCATTGGGCAACTTACACCGTGGACCACGAACTCGTGCGCGCGCTGCTCGACGCAGGCGCAAAGGCCGACATCACCAATCGCTACGGGTCGAGCCCGCTCAGTGAGGCGGTCAATCTCGCTGATGTCGAACTCGTTCGCATGCTGCTCGATGCTGGCGCGGATCCCGACTCACCCAAAGAGGATAATCAAACCGTACTGATGCTTGCCGCCACGCTTGGCGCGCTGGAAATTGCCGAACTGCTGATCGAACACGGCGCGAACGTCAACGCAGTGGAAAGCTTCCGTGGCCAGACCGCAGTTATGTGGGCGGCTGCAGACAACCATCCGGATATTGTCGATCTACTGATCACACACGGCGCAGACGTCAGCTTGCGCGCTAAATATGATGATTGGCCACGCCAGATGACCTCCGAGCCGCGCGCCCAGTTTCGCCAGACCGGAGGCCTGACCGCGCTGCTTTATGCCACACGCGCCGGTTGTTATCGCTGCGCGGTTGCGATCGTCGATGCGGGCGCGGACGTCAATCAGCCTAACCCGGACGGCATTACCCCACTCATCAATGCGCTCGATAACAAAAGCTTCGACACTGCAATGTACCTGCTCGACAAGGGCGCCAAGCCGGACGTGTGGGACATGAATGGCCGCACACCACTTTATGTTGCGGTCGACATGAACTCCTTCAGAGGCGGTGGTGGATTTGGCGCTCGTGCTGAAGCGCGCGAACCGAATCCAATCACAGCAATGGAAGTTGTCAACCGCTTGCTCGACATGGGTGTCGACACCAATCACGAGCTCACCCGCATGCGCCCGAATGGCGCTGGTCGCGGCCGTTTTGCAGACTACATGATGCGCGGTGGCGTAGGCCCCCTGATGATTGCCACGCTCAGTTATGACACGGATGCGATCGAAGCACTGTTGGTACATGGCGCTGAAGTAGATTTACGCAACGTATTCCAGATCACACCACTGATGGCAGCTACCGGCATGAGCGGCTCGGCGCGCGCTGGTGGTGGTGCGGTTCCGCAAGGCGACATTCAGGATCGCGTGATAAAAACCATCGACCTCCTGCTCGATGCCGGCGCAGACATTAACGCGCGCGTTACCGACAGCCATACCCATACGGCCAAACTTGTGGCCTATATACAGGGCCGCGATCAGGAAGGACGTACAGCAATCTTCTCCGCGGCGGAACAAGGCTGGGATAAGGTTGTGCAGCGCTTGATCGACCGTGGTGCAGATCCAGGCATCCGCGACGCGGCTGGTCTAAGCGCACTTGACGCGGTACTGGCGGCAGTCAAAGCAGCTGTTGCGGGCGGACAACAGACTAACAGCGGCCGCGAAGCAACCGTTGCGCTGCTCAGTCCCTTGCTGGGCCAGCCAGCGGAGACAGTGGCCGCCCCACCCCAGCAAAACTGATCCGGGACAGCCACTTTTAGCACTCTGAAGTGCGAGGAAAAAGGCTATACCCGGGGCTGTAATTTACATGTATACCTCCACTTCCATAACACTCCGCACGTGTCCAATGCCAACCGTGCTTTGGATCGAGCTTACGTCGCGCTGTCCATTCGACTGCATTTTTTGTTCTCGCAGCTTGCTTCGCGGCAAAGGCAAACACATGGACTTCCATTTGTTTGGCAGCATCATCGCGGAACTGCACGAGCCGGAGATTATCCGCCTCAATTATTCCGGCGAATCAGTCCACTATCCCCATCTGGTTGAAGCCTGTGAACTTGCCGCCAGTACTGGCGCACGTGTGGAGTTGGTGACTGCACTTGCAGCATTACCAGAGTCAAAGCTTGAAGGTTTAGTGCGGTCCGGACTCAGTCGATTAACAGTTTCACTGCATACGCTGGATGCAGCACAATATCAGGAAATTTACCGTTTTGGCACCTTGGGGGATTTGACTTCCCGCATCGAAGCCTTGCTCTCATTGCGCAAACAATTTGCCGCCAAACTGCAAATTGATTTTGCCTTTGTTGCCATGCAACGGAATTTAAACCAGCTGCAAACTGTTGTTGCTTACGCTCAATCGCTCGGTATCCGTCAGGTTTGTGTGCATCCGGTTATTCGCCGCGACCCCATTGCTGAACCATTCGCCGAGGAACTTGCAGATGGGAAATTGCGACCGGGATTTCTTCGGCAATTGAGACAACGTATTGAGACGATTAAACAGTTGCACAGTGGCGTAGCACTGGAGTTTTCTACGCCAGAATTGTCAGAGTGTGAGAAATCAGGCGACAAGCTGACGCATTTGCCTGCGCCGCTTCCTTCCGGATGGAGAATATTTTCCTGTGATCAGGATCCCTGGAAAACCACTCACATCCTGTCTGACGGCAAAGTTGTAAGTTGTGAAGTGAGAGATCAAGTTGTACTCGGAGATCTGACACAACAAACGCTGCAGGAAATATGGCGCGGCAATAACTACAGGGCTTTCCGTCAGGACTATGTAGATGCCAGTGATTCCAGGTGCCGAAACTGCGTCTACAAGATTGCGCATTTCCCTGCTACGCCTCCTCGCTCCATTGTGCCCGGTGTGGCAGGAAACACCGGGTTACTGAGAGGGTGGTTTGAACCAGAGACTAACATTGTCTGGGGCGGAGCCTCGGCAATCCTCCAGATGAATGCAAATGCCGGAGACCGCCTGCACCTGCGGGTGATGTTGCCCGCTGCTGACGCTGAGCCTTTGTTCCTGCGAGCTCGCTGCGAAACACAAAGTGTGGAAATAGTGCATCGCCAATCACAGCAACGTGTATACGATTTGCACCTGAAGCTGGAGAGTGCGGGCGTGCTGCTTTGTGAACTGAATGTAAATAATTGCTTTCGACCGAGCGATGATTCTCAATCCACTGACCAGCGGCTGTTGGGAATGGCGCTATTGAAGGCCTGGACGGCACCTTGAACTTCTGCTTTTAGCAAATCATGATTTTGATTAGCCTGCCAGCAGCCAGGCGATAACATCCGCCTGCGTGGGTATGCGACCGGCAGACACCACTTTTTCATTGATCACCAGAGCCGGTGTCGACATGATGTCATAACTCAGCATCGCCTTTTGTTCGGTAACTTTGATAAATTCCGCCTGTATACCAGCAGTGCTCGCGGCAGCACGAGCCACCGCCTCCAGCTTCTTGCAATTGGCACAACCGGAACCCAGAATTTTTACGGTGAGCATACAGTTCTCCTCTTCATAGAAAGGTCTCTATTAACCTGGCGTCTATCCATACACCATAAAGCAGTCCGGCGATTACGCTGAATACAGCAACCAAAGCGACATACGTCGCCACTTTGCGGCGATCCAGTACAGCGGAAATCATCAGGATACTCTGGAAGCTGAGTTCTGGATCTGCCATCAAATACGCCAGCAGCGGCCCCGGGTGCATGCCCAAATCGAGGAACATACGCGCAACCGGCACTTCGACCAAAGTCGGGAAATACATGAATACTCCGAAGAATACCGCAATCAGGTTGCCTTGCAGCCCATTCTGACCAGCCAGTGACTGGATCCACTCAGGTTGAATCACTGTGCGAACCATGCCAACAACGAACACGCCAATAATCAGCAACAGGAAAATCTGTTTCACAAAGCGCCAGGATTCCCACAGCCAGGCGCGTTGGTCGTCACGCTGCAAACGTCGCGCAAACCGATAAATTGCTGCGAGTGCGAGTGCTACGGCAACCATACGCCCGGTAAGGCCGACATCCAGGCCCTCGGCTTGCGGAGTGAGTTTCAGCGTTGCCACGAGCAGGGTCGCAGCGCCCAGTCCCAGATTCAGCCACGTCCAGCGATTGGCACCTTCGATAATGTTCTCCAGGCCGCGTGCTGCAATTAATGCAATCAATAACAGCAGCACTATGAGCACCGAACCCTGCACGCTGACCCCCTCTTCCCCTCGCGCTGCATCAAAGGGCACCCACGCGAACAGCTGTGCCTGCCAGGCTTCTGCGAAACCCAGCGGCAACGTAAAAGTCATGAAGGCATCGGAGAGCAGCGACCACTTCAGTGTGCCCGCTATCAACAACGCGAGCAGTGCGAACAAAACCCCGGTGGCCGCAGGTGTGATCGTGGCCTGATCAGCAAACAGGTTTTCAGTTTGTAGATCATGGCGCGCATCATCTTTGGCGAAGATGAGTGCCATCAATAACCCAATGCCGACACCAAACAAAAGACAAAACAAAAAACGTGCGGTCGCAAACTCGACACCAAGTATGCTGCCAGTATAGGCGAGTGCCATGATGTTGCCTGCCGGCGCGAAGAATAGAAAGGTGATGGCAGGACCGAGGCCAGCGCCCTTCCGGTAAATGCCTGCGAACAGCGGTACGATGGTGCAGGAGCAAACCGCAATCAGCGAACCAGCGAGTGCTGCCGCCGGGTAAGCGACATGGCGTGGTGTATGTCTGCCCAGCCAGCGAGTGATACTCGCCTTGGGGATCAACGCAGTCATCGCGCCGGCAATCAAAAAAGCCGGCAACAAACACAACAACACGTGCGCTGCCAGATAAGAGGCCAAACTGCCGCTGCCGCCATGCAGCATGTTTCCTATCATTTCCACACGTTGCGCCTCTTGATTACTTTGAAGACCGATTCTGGCGGTGACGAGCAGCTCTATTAATGATTTGCATCAATTTATCAAGCCTATCGTTAACACCAAGGACATGATGCTTGAGTGTGAAGTGGAAAACATTTCTATTTGTGGGTACCCCATTCTTCTTCCATTCTTCTGCCTGCGACGGATGGACGAATCCGCGCTACGTGTTTATCCTTCCTCTCATCTTATCTATATCATCGATGGAAGTTATAACACCGTGAACTACTGGCTGATCAAATCCGAACCCTTTGAGTTCAGTTGGGAACAACTGAAGAAAGACAAAAAAACTGACTGGAACGGAGTTCGCAACTATGCCGCACGCAATAACCTGCGCGCGATGAAGAAAGGCGACCTCGCGTTCTTCTACCACAGCAATGTTGGTCAGGCGATCGTTGGTATTGCCAAGGTCCTGCGTGAATACTTTCCGGATGATACCGCAGCGGAAGGCGACTGGTCGGCCGTTGAGTTCGGGCCACATAAAGACCTCAAGCAGCCGGTGACACTAGCAACTCTTAAGCAGGACGTGTTTTTCAAAGACATGGATCTCGTGCGTCTCGGCCGCCTCAGTGTCGGTAAGGTGGTACCGGCACAGTTCGCCAGGATTTGCGAGATGGGCGGCGTAAAGACCTGAGTCAGTCGCCCCGCTCAGCCTGAAAACCCGTGCAAACAAATATGATTGTGGGTGTCCCCTGCTTTCCCTGCCGTCACCCTCAGCGTTTCTGCGGCAGCATGCGCACCAGCGTATTGTCTTTGACAAAGTAGTGATGAAACAGGGCGGCCGCTGTGTGCAAGCCAACCATGAAATAGCCGAGAGTCCCGATCACTTCATGCACTTCCGCCACGGTGTCGGCAAAAGCGCGGTCAGTCGCAGCGAGTGCTGGCAATCGGAGCCCGAAGAATATGACATCATGACCCTCCGCACTGAGTAGTACCCAGCCAATCACAGGCATGACGAGCATAAAAGCAGACAGCGCAAGGTGCATGAGAACGGCCAACTTGTGTTGCCAATTGACGAGTGGGGGCTCGATCGCTGGCGTGGGCTGAACAAAGCGCAAGCCGAGACGCAGCACCACCAGAAACAAAATCGAAAGGCCCAGCATCGTATGCCAGTTTTCGAACATGGCCCCGGTGGGTGTCCCACCGTATACCTCGTGCAACTCAATGCTGACATATACACCGACCATCAGCAGCGCCATTACCCAATGTAGGGCAATCGATACGGAACCATAGCGTTGGGTAGAATTTTTCCAGCTCATCTTCATCTCCAGGTGATGTTTACAACAATTGCACAGCAGCTAGCTATGATAGTTCCACGCTAACACGTTAAAAACCGGGACGGTTGACAGAGGTCAAACAAGCCCCAGCGGTGACTTGCATTCTGCAATCTATAACTTAGTTGGTCTGCTCGGTACATAGTCGCAGCTAGCATTCATCTATATTTCGACCATCACAATTGCTCAACATAAGTTCCCTCCCCCTGCAATTTTGTCGAGGCATTAAAGTTGCGCAAGGCTTGCTTGCTCTGGCAGACACCTAGGTAGTGAAAGGATCTGAGCGCCTCAGCAAAGGCAAAGTGGCGCTACTGGACCAGGCTGGCCACGCCTTTTTCATCAGAACTTCTCGACTGCGTTCAGTGCGGGATAAAGATGGAGCTGCACTGGCAGCCGGTAAACTGGAGTTCAACCTGCATACAATCATCGGTGGCCAACTCGCAAACGATGTAGGCCCCGGAATGTTCTATATCTATCCCGAGGGCAACTGTATAGAAGCCTCAGCAGATTCGCCGTATTTCGTGATTGGTCGCAAGGTCGATGGGAAGCCCATTCTGGACCGGTCTTTAAGCCGTGACATGTCAATGAGAAGCACCGACTGTCTGGCCTTCGATGCCACGCGCATGAGTGTCAACGACGAGGATTATCCCTTCGACGTCCTGACCCTGGAAAATGGCAGCCCTCATTTCAAACAGTACCGCTTCGATGCCAAGCATCTGCACGATACCCAGGAGTGGTGGCAGCAACGTTTACACTCAGCGCTGCACGACATGCCGATTGAATGGGCCGACGTATTAAGCGAGAACAAACCTCAATGATGCAGGAACAACACGGAGTAGTTATATGAGCCTTATCAAAGTCGGGTGTGACCTGGAATACAGTGTCATGCAGCAAACAAATTTTATGTTTCACGTTGCTGCTGTGAGTCGGACAGGTTGAGGCGAATGGCCTGGAAAATTTTCGGCGAACTTGCACCAGGTTACACGGGTCTAGAGAAAATCTGTGCCTGGACTCACGACCATCTGCAATACTTGTCCGGTAGCACAGTTGCCCATACCAGCGCGTGCGACTCGCTGATTCAGGGCGCCGGCGTATGCCGCGACTATGCCCATGTCGCCATAACACTCTGCAGGTCACTGTGTATACCAGCACGATTGTATCGGGTTACGCAGTGGGTTTGCAGCCACCGGACTTTCATGGCTTCTTCGAATTTTATGTCGTCAGCGGGTGGTATTTGTTTGACGCGACTCGGCTTGGACAACGGAAAGGATTGATACACATTGGTACCGGTCGCGATGCCGCCGACGCCTCATTCGCTAGGGTGATCGGGGCACCAACATTAGTGAAGATCAATGTACATGCAGTCGAGTTGGCGCCGGACAAAAACAAGCAGTCCGCTAACCACTCCGCCAACCACCGCACTACCTAGAAAATCCCAAGAGGCGGACTTACTGCCTGCAGGTCTTTTGTTCCCCACAATTGTGAACTCGAATTCAAGCATTGACCACTCGGCCCGCGCCAGCTCCATAATTCCGTGCCAGACATGGACATATAATTATAAGTCGTTGATTCGGGGGCAATAGTGAGCGTCATGGCTTCGCGCGTGGTAATGCCAGTGCCATCGCTGAATGTCCCTGAAATGGTGAATGTTTTATTGGCGACAACAACTCCTGCATTGGAAACATTTCCGCTGACATCATAAGCATGAGCAATGGAGTTATATTTAAACGTCAGTGTCTCGGCAGAAAATATCGGATCACCGGAACAAACACCGCCTGTCTGCACTACTTTGAAAAATAAACGCCAAGTACCATTCAGATTCAACGGGTCACTGGCAGCATTCGCAACATATGGATACAGATCATCCTGATCTGCGACAGTGTCATTGTCGTCATCATTGTCATCTAACTCAGCTGACACCAGCCGAAAGGTAAGCGAAATGGGATTAATCAGGGTTAATCTTGCCCAATAAGCCCTTACACCATTAACCAGCACCGATGGGATTAACACATTTCCATTAGCATAAGTGGTAGTTAATGGGTCCAGTACGCCTAGTATCTGGGTGGCCGCCGTTAACTGGAATTCCGACGGATTGGTTCCATTTAACAAGGTGAGTTCGGCGCGATAAAAAATTCCGTTAAAGCTCACCTCGGGCAAAGTCAACAGACCATTATTAAAGGTGGCTTGCTGTGCATGCAACGGGGAAACCACGAAAAGACTAACCAAGGCCAGCAGAAGAACAGGGATTAACTGCCTGAAGGGGGCTAATTTAAGGTTATGCATGGTGCTGTTCCTTTATTTAAGAAATAACCTGCATTGTTTATATGTATCAGCGGAGTACGGTGTCCGGCAACTATCCTATTGCAATGGCTGAATTGTCCTTGATCCAGGTTAAGAATGTTTGATTCGAACCCGCGTAGGACCCCTTTTTCGGTAAATAGATCTTCGTTGGTTAACCAGCACGGAACACCCACCCACTCCCACGGACCATAACTGAATTCATCATCAGATTTAAATCATCTTGCTCTTAGTTAGAGCGTCGAAAGTGAGTGTCCCCTACTTCCTACTTCTCTCCATACTTCTCATTCCTG
>CAIYIP010000026.1 GCA_903926285.1 uncultured Gammaproteobacteria bacterium | reverse complement strand
ATATGTTCGTCTACGTCATCCGGGATACCAGAAGGTTTGCCAGGCACCGCTATGTCAGCCGTCACCTTGGCTCCGGCCTGTTCAATGCGGCGCTCTATTTCGCGCACGTCAGTAAGGAAATTGTCGAGACGTATACGATCGGCTGAAGGCAATTTTTTGTCCAGACTCGCAATCTGCGTTGTTACAGAATCCAGGAGGCTCAGTGATTGAGAGCGGCGCGCATCACGTTGCTCCGCACTTGCGCCATCACCAAACAACTGCTCAAACACCACTTGCGGATTATTTTGCATCGGCAAAGGAGATATTTCGTTCTGCCAGGAAATCGTATTGCGATAAGCGCAGCTGAGGCCTTCACCGCAGCTCAGGCTGGCTTCTTCAATCATAAGCTCAAGTGAGGGCAGTGGGGTGCCCTGGCCAAGTACTTTGGCTGCTACCTGGTCGACGGTAATGCCGAGTTTGGGCTGGGCTCCGGACTCGGCTTTGGCGCCACTGAGGTAAGACGCTGAAGATCTGTTGTGATTGCCTGTGGCGCCACCTGGTCCATAGGCCAGCGGGTGAGTCAGGTTGGAAATCACATTGATCTGTTCACGAAACGGCGCAAGCGGCTGCAAGATTTCACTGAAGGTAAAATTTTTGCCACTGTCGACTGGTGTCCAGCGCGCCATGGTGGCGCCATGGGGAAAGTAAATGGCGCCGAAGCGTGTTCGAGGGACTGCGCCTGATTGGGCAAAGGCGGTTCCAGCCGGAATCATCGCATCCAGCAATGGCAGCGCCAGGGCTGTCCCAGCGCCACGTAACAAGGTGCGGCGCGAAAGGTGTTTCTTGCTGATATAAGTGGCCATGACGGTCTCCGTGGAATTTGCGGTTTACAAAGCAGCGGTAGCTGCGGGATTAGCGGCGTTGTCCGCCCCTTTAACCCGCTCCGTAAACTGCGGACTGTAAACAATGCCTATCACAAGCGAAGTAAAACGATAATCCTGATCGGCCGCCTGCTTGGTTATAGAGCGTACCGTTGGCATGTCATGATGCTCCAAACCACGACCAAGCGCGTAAGTAAGCAGCTTTTCGGTCATATTGGTGATAAACAAGCCGGAGCGTGACATCAATGCGTTGCGCAAATCACTAGGGCTGCTCACAGCAGTGCCATCGACAAGAATGCCCGACGCGTCAACCGGTGAGTCGCCATCTTTCAAGCGCCATGCGCCAATAGGGTCGAAATTCTCAAGTGCGAAACCCACTGGATCGATGATGCTGTGACAGGATGAACATGAAGGATTGGCGCGATGGGCTTCAAGGCGTTGCCGAATGGATGAAGTCAGCACAATGGAACCGTCGCCATCCAGATTGGTTTCAACGCCAGGAGGCGGTGCAGGAATGGGCACGCTGAGCAGGTTTTCGAGTACCCAGATACCGCGTACGACAGGCGAGGTACGGCTTGCGGTTGACGTAACAGTCAGTATGCTGCCTTGTCCAATCAAACCGCGGCGTGGGCTGTCGGGCGGCAACTGCACTTTGCGAAACCAGGAACCACGCACATTTTCGATACCGTAATGACGGGCCAGCCGCTCGTTGAGAAACGTATAGTCAGCGTCGAGTAATTGAGTGATGGGCAAGTCTTCATCGATCACGTAAGCGATCAACGATTCTGTTTCTTCAATAAATGCTTTGCGCAGGTTTTCGTCGAATGCTTGTGCTTCGGGAGTAACACCTGCAAGCTCGCGCAGATACAACCATTGACCGGCAAAGTTTTCTACCAGGGCTTTTGCTTTAGGATCGGAAATCATGCGCATCACTTGCTGTTGAAGAATTGCCGGATCACTGAGTTTTTCGTCCTCGGCAAGGCTCAGCAGCTCGACGTCCGGAATACTGCTCCAGAGGAAGAACGACAACCGGGTCGCCAGTTCCAGATCGCTGATTTTGTAAGCAGTCCCTGGTGCCAGATCTTCTGGCTCTTCTTCGAAACGGAATAGAAAGCGTGGATCGATCAGGACACGGGACAAAGCTTCCTGAATACCTGTCTCAAAATCACCTTCGCGTTTGCCCGCTTCGTAAAAATCCATGGCTGGCGCGATGTCGGCTACAGTTACAGGTTCGCGAAACGCTTGCGTAGCGATGTCAGTAACAATTTTTTCAGCACACTGGCGCTCTTCGTCAGAATTTGCAGGGTAACAGGTGAAAATACGATCGCGAGTCGCGGTTTTTCCGGGGCCAGTTGCATTGAACGGGCCTTTTATTTCAACAGTATCGACAGTCCCTTGCACACTGTACACACCGTAT
>CAIYIP010000025.1 GCA_903926285.1 uncultured Gammaproteobacteria bacterium | reverse complement strand
CGCATTGAGGCGCAGATTTTCAAAACCTGCCTTGACCGCAGCGTCAATGCCGCGCATCACCTGGGCAAGGTCGCCAGTACGGGTCATTTGTTTGAAATTGGCTGTATCCAGGGAATCAAGGCTGATATTAATTCTCGTCACACCTGCCTTTTGCAAAGGCACCGCCAATTCTTCGAGGTGAGAACCATTGGTGGTTAGCAAGAGTTCTTCCAGGCCAGGCAACGCGCCTATGTTTTCTATCAGCGACATTACGTTGCTGCGAACCAGCGGCTCACCACCAGTAAGGCGGATTTTTTTTACGCCAAGCTGGGTAAAAGTACTGGCAATGCGAAAAATTTCTTCGAGCGACAACACTTCCTTGCGTGGCAGGAACGTCATTTTTTCGGACATGCAATAAATACAACGGAAATCACAGCGATCCGTTACAGATATCCGCACATAGTCTATATGACGGCCGTATTTATCGATCAAAGTGGTGTTAGCGGATTCAGACATCAATTAGCGCTGCGTGAGATATAGTGTGCTGCATTTCATACAGGTTTAATAATACAGCAATTACGAAGGGCTTAATATGTGAAGGGTAAGTTACTGAAATCAGAGATTTATCTGGAATCAGTTGCGTTCTCGTCTTGTGGATGTTCTATCTCGATATCACCAAGGGAAACATTCAGTTCCTCCTTTGCCATATCCGTCTCAAGAATTATGTTCGCTTTGTGCATGGCCGACGGTTGCATATCCGGGTCGGCTTCATCCTCATCATCAATGATTGAAACTTTCAAGGCTTGCTGCACAGTTTTTTGCACTTTTGCCGTCTTGCTGCTGTCCACCGGGTCCTTTGACTGAATAGTGCTTTCGGCAAACCTTGTAACGTTGCTCGCAACACCTGGCTGGACGTTCAGGGACCTTTGCAGAAGTTCATGTTGAACCCTGATCTGCGATGCAAGCTTCAGGACCCGCACAACAATGGCGATGAGAGCAGCCGACAGCACCAATACCAAACCACTAAGGAGGAAAGTATCGCGCCTGAAACTTTGCTGCTGCCGCTCACGTTCGGCCAAAGCTTCGTCAAGGGACGTATTCAGGCGTTCAGTAACCTGGGTAATCTGTAGCATGCGAGTGCTCATTTCGGCGATCTGGCCTTCGAGGAGTACGACCTGTTGCTGTCTCGCTGCAACCATTTGCTGGATAAATTGCGCAGATGCGTTGAGTTGATCCAGATAAGGATTGTCTGATGTCGCTCCCACCGCATCAATTTCTACAACAGTAATGGTTGGGGCCGTATCTGCAGTTGTATCAGAGTCCTGGATTAACGGTATCGGAACCAGTGAGGCTGCCTGTGCGGGTAAGTCTGCCAAGCCTGGATTTGATACCTGATTTTGGCCAAGCGTGCTCGCTGGTGCAGGGACCGGAGCAGCGCTCGGAGCCATGACCAGCCCAGCCGTGTTTGTCTGTGAAAGAGGCTCTTCTGGACTTATCTCTATTCCATCTATTGGATTGATTTCAGGACGCACAACAACGGGCGCGAAGATACTGCTAAATGGCGGCAAAGATTCACCACGCTCAGCCATGTCTATACGCTCGGAGCCTTCGTTCCACCTCTGGTCAAAAAGGTTTTGTGCTGTTTCCGGGTTGATGGCGGCAACATCGGCTGCTGTGGGAAGCTGTAGTGTTACACCGTATTTAAGCAAGGAAATATTGCCGTTGATAAATGCACCGCGGTTGAGCTCATACAAGCTGAGCAATATCTGGTAGAGATTGGCATTGGCACCCACGGGACCATGCTCGGTGGCTATACCCCATAAGTTGTCACCTGAATCCACCGTATAGGTAAGGCTTCCGTCAGTGGTCGTGGCAATGACTATACTGCTCGTCGTGGTCACTGTACGTGTCTCCTCATCCAGCTCTGCGACGTCGTCAACCCCCGCATCGCTGACTTCCTCCACCGGTGGCAGTTCATCCGCGCTCTGTATTTCTGTAGTCTGAAGTACCGGTAGTTGCGCTTCAGGTATTGCTGCCTGGCTTTCTGGATTTTGCTTCGGTACAGCAACTTCTTGCTCTGTTATTCTCGGCACTTCAGGCTCTGCTGCAACAGTACGAGGTGATGTTATAATGCCTTTCTCAGGCAGTGGAATTGGCGGTGTGGTTACTGATGCAGTCGCCGCCGCAGCGCTAGACCGCGGAGGATCAAACAACAACACATATTCACGTAATAAGGACCCACCTGGCCAACGCAAGACCACCAATAGTTCCAGATAGGACTCTACCAACGGCTCGCGACTGCTTACCAGAATTTTGACTTCGCCCTCAAGGTTGGGACCAATCAGATTGAAGTTGAGACTTTCGAGAGCGGGCAGATAGTCCAGCCCGAAGGATTCATAGACTTCTGGTGTACCGGCACTGATCTGCAACTGGTCAAGTTCGATGTCTTCCCATTGCAGGATGGCAATTTCCACTTCGACCGGGTCGCCCAACTGCGACAGGATAAGTTCATCTCCCAATGCCGCAGCGTCGCATATCGTTGGTATCAGCATGCCCAACATGAGCATCAACGCTAATGGAAGTGCTGAATCAAACCGGGATATTTTGCCTGGAAGCATAGTTAAAGTATCAGATCAGGACGGCCTGGAGTCGGCGCTCCGGCAAGCCATGCTACGCCATCTGCATAAAGTTTTTCCACTTCAGCTCCCTTGAGTCCGGGTAAGCCGCCTATGGCGACCTTATAGCCGATCCTGGTCTGAAGATAAGCAAGATGCCGGTAACCTTCAGGGAATTGCTGCAACAGGGTCTTGTCCAGCACAAGGCGAGCCGCCGGATCAACAGCATCCATGCGGTCTTTTTCGTAAATGGGCTGCCGCCGCACCATGCCCCAGCGCCCCGCACGTTTTTCATGAAAATCGTAAAACCTGCCGGTACATGTCACATCAACCAGCACGCCTTCCACGGGCGCACGCTGGCTGATCGTCATCTTGGTCTGGGAAACAGCCCGGTTTGCCACAACATCACAGGTAAAGCCACCATGAAAATGGATGATGCTCACGCCATTGTCAAAACCCTTGCGGCGTGCGGCGATAAAATCTGCACAGGGCGCCTGAAACCATGTTGCACACATGAAACCGTCGTCATGCCAGCACTCGGCGAAGCGGCTCCAGTTTCCCGAATCGCTGAAAATAGCCCAGTTGTCCACCAGTTCCTGTAGTAAGCGCTTGTCGTCACCAGTATGCATAAGCCCGCCATTTTTTGCTTAAAATCCAGCAGATTATACATAGACTGCAATTGGTGACACAGGTCTACATGGACCGAACCGATGGCCTGTGTATGATATTTTTGAATCCTGTACTGCCCGACAAAAAATGGTACGCTTACCGGCTGAAATTTTTACTGTTTGGGAGTAACTAAATGATTATCGATTGCCACGGCCACTACACTACTTCACCGGAAGCGTTGGGTGTCTACCGCCAGAGTCAGAAAGCTGCTGTGAAAAAGGATGCCCTGCACATAGGTGAAAAAGGCCACATCAATATCAGTGATGAGCAGATACGCGAAAGCCTCGAAAACAGCCAGCTGAAACTGCAACGCGAAAGAGGCACCGACTGCACTATCTTCTCGCCGCGTGCGAGCTGGATGGAGCATCATGTCGGCAATGCCTACACCAGCAAATTCTGGACAGAACATACCAACGAACTTATTTATCGCGTCACCCAGTTATACCCCAACAACTTCATTGGTGGCTGCGCCCTGCCCCAATCACCTGGCAGTGACCTAAAAAACTCCATAGCTGAGCTCGAACGCTGCATACTGGAATACGGCTTTGTCAGCTGCAACCTCAACCTCGATCCATCGGGTGGTTACTTCAATTCGCCACCGCTCGGTGATCGTTACTGGTATCCCATCTATGAAAAGATGGTAGAGCTTGATGTGCCAGCGATGATTCACGTTAGTGGCAGCTGCAATCCGGCCTTTCATGCCACTGGTTCGTATTACCTGAGCGCTGATACCACGGCGTTTATGCAGCTTATGCAATCAACCGTGTGCAAGGATTTTCCGACCATCAAGTTCATCATCCCCCATGGCGGCGGAGCGGTGCCTTATCACTGGGGCCGATTCCGCGGCCTGGCAGATATGCTAAACCTGCCGAACCTGAAGGAGCTGGTCATGAACAACGTATATTTTGATACCTGCGTCTATCACCAGAAAGGCATAGACTTGTTGCTGGACGTAATCGAAAACAAGAACATACTGTTTGCATCCGAGATGGTTGGCGCCGTGCAAGGCATTGATGCTGAAACCGGTTTCTATTTCGATGACACCAAACGCTATAT
>CAIYIP010000024.1 GCA_903926285.1 uncultured Gammaproteobacteria bacterium | reverse complement strand
GCTGCTTGCCCAGCATTCCCCTTGCCCTGTCACTTATGCCGGTGGCGTAAACAAGCTTGAGGATCTCGATCTCGTCAAACAGATCGGCCGTAACTGCGTTGATCTGACTATTGGCAGCGCACTTGATATTTTTGGTGGCAACGTAGCGTTTGCTGATGTGCTTGAATGGCAGAGACGTAATCGGTAATCAGGTCAAGAGCTCACGACTTTGCGTTCGGTAAAAGGATCGCAAAAAATATTGGCTGAGCGCGCGCCCTTCAGATAAGCGCGTTTGCGCATGTCATGCACAAAGTCCGGTGCGCCGCACAAGAACACAAGCGTCTGGGGCAGAGTGGCCGCATCAAGTCCTTGAGCCACGATCTGTTCCAGTTTCCCCGTCAATGCTGCAGGCAGGCCGCTGGCTTCGATCGTACAGGGACAGTAGGTGAAATTTTCATGGGCCCGTGCAAGTGCCTTCAACTCTGCAACGTAGTAAAGCTGCGCTATGCTGCGTCCGCCGTGATAGAGCGCAATGGCACCGGTGTGACCCTTAGCTAGTGCATCACGCACAATGCCATACAACGGCGCGAGGCCAGTTCCAGTTGCTGCCAGCAGCAGTGGCTGGTCCTTCTCGAAGGCATCATGGTAATAACAATCGCCGGTCGGTCCACGCATATGCAGAAAAGTGCCAACTGCCGCGTCCGTAAAAAGCCATTGCGTGAAAACACCATGCAGGGTTCTGGCTACATGCAGTTCAATGAAACCATCAACTTCGCAGTTATTTGCAATCGAATAACTGCGTGCAAGGCCTTGTGGATTGATCAGCGAAAGATACTGGCCGGGACGATAGGCAAACATCGTGGCAGGATCACAGACGTCGAGCAGAACCTGCATCACGCAGTCGTTCAGCAGTTTGAGTGCGCGAATACGGACTGCGACGGAAAATTCTTCCACCGAGGGCAAGGCAACTTGCACATCTGCCTCAGGCACCCACTGGCAAGCGAGCGTATAACCCTTGGCCTGCAACGCAGGTTTCACCCATTTTTTTGATTCAGGCGTGGCTTCGCAATCTATTGCCTTGACGAGGCAGGCCTGACACATACCAGCCTTGCAGGCATAAGGGACGGGTTCGGCATTGCGCAGCAGACAGTCCAGGACACTTTCATATTGCCTGAGAGGAAAACTGTGATTTTTAAATTTGAGTTCTGGCATACGCGTAAGGGCGGCAGTATAGGGATTGGTTGGGGTAAAGGCCATTGAGTTTATTCAGCGTCTGCGTAACGTACCTTTAAGCCACACATTGATATAAACCACTTTTATTCCACGCACTTACGTGGCCCTGAGCCCCTTCATGGGTGATAATGGAGCAGAATCAGTAAACCCCCGAATTTTATAGCCGGATCAATGACGTACACCTCTGCCCAGCAGCCCTTGATATATCTGGCGTCAGCCTCACCGCGACGCCAGGAACTGCTTGCTCAGATCAGCCTGCCCTTTGCGTTGTTGCCGCAAGAGATTGATGAAGCGAACCATACCAATGAAGCGCCTCAGGATTACGTACTACGCATGGCTCGGGAAAAAGCCCAGGCTGCGTTGCAGGACCCTCGCTGTACACTGGCTATTCCTGTGCTCTCTGCCGATACTACGGTGGTCTGCCATGACAAGATTCTCGGCAAACCCGCCGACATGGATGAGGCCTTGTACATGCTGACGCTGTTGTCCGGCCGCCGGCATCAGGTGATGACTGCCATTGCAATCGCCACGCGGCAGAAAATCCAGCTCAAGCTGGCGACCACCGAAGTGCATTTTCGCGCCCTCACACCAGCAGAAATGACCGCTTATTGGCAGTCTGGGGAGTGCCACGACAAGGCCGGTGCCTATGCCATTCAAGGCAAGGGTGCCATGTTCATCAGCCGCATCGAGGGCAGCTACAGTAATGTTGTGGGTTTGCCCTTGTTTGAAACCGTCCAGTTGCTGGCCTCATGGGGCATCAGCAACACGGCGCTACTCACGTGGGGTGTCAAGTGAGCATTGAAATCCTGATGAACGCGAGTCCTAGTGAAACCCGGGTGGCCCTGACCGAGCTCGGTCTGTTGCAGGAAATCTATATCGAGCGCAACAACAAGCGTGGTCCTGTCGGCAATATCTACCTCGGCAAGGTTGTCCGCGTGATGCCTGGCATGCAGGCTGCGTTTGTTGATATCGGCCTCGATAAAGCCGGTTTTATTCATGCCGCCGATATTGTTGTGCTTGGACCCGATGGCTACGAAATCGAACAAAAAGTCGAACAAAAAGTCGCGCCTACAATTTCCGAACTGCTGCATGAAGGCCAGCATCTTGTCGTGCAGGTTGTCAAAGAGCCGATTGCAACCAAGGGAGCGAGGCTGACTACCCAGCTTTCGATTGCATCGCGTTTTCTCGTGTACATGCCGCGCAATCGCCATCTGGGTATTTCGCAGCGCATAGAAAGTGAAGAAGAGCGCGAACGTTTGCTTGCCGCACTGCGCACTTGTACCCAGCAGGAAGACCTTGAAGGGCAGTGTGGCTTTATTTTGCGAACGGCCGCCGATGGCGTGAGTGAAACCGAACTGCTTAGCGACATCCGGTTTTTGCGCCGCGTGTGGAATGCCGTATCAAAACGCATCACAGAAACACGCGAGATCAAGGTTATTTATCATGATCTCGTGTTGTACGTACGCGCGATGCGCGATCTGCTGAAACCCCAGGTGGAACGTATTCGCATAGACGACGCGGGCATATATGAAGAAGTGCTGCATTTCGCGCGCGAGTTCATTCCTGAAATTGAACACAGTATCGAACTCTACCAAGGTGAACGCCCGCTTTTTGATGTGTACGGCATTGAAGACGAAATCCAGAAGGCGCTAAGCCGTACCGTAAAACTGAAATCAGGCGGTAATCTCGTCATCGACCAGAACGAAGCGATGACCACCATCGACGTCAACACAGGCGCGTTTCTCGGTGCGCACAACCAGGAAGAGACGATTTTCAAAACCAACCTCGAAGCCGCCAAGTCAATTGCTCGCCAGCTCAAGGTCAGAAATCTCGGCGGCATCATCATCATCGATTTTATCGACATGATAGATGAGGAACACCAGCGCCAGGTGCTGCGTACGTTGACCAAGGCGCTCGAAAAAGATCCTGCGCGCACCCGTCTTTCGCCGTTGTCGGAACTGGGTCTCGTGGAAATGACGCGCAAACGTACGCGTGAAAGCCTGCAACAAATCCTCTGCCAGGACTGCCCAACGTGCAAGGGCAAGGCAACAGTCAAAACTCCTGAAACAGTCTGTTATGAAATCTTCCGCGAAATCATGCGTGTCGCGCGTGCTTTTGAAAACCGGGCGCTGCTCGTTATGGCGGCGCAGCAGGTAGTGGATCGCCTGCTTGATGAAGAGTCGACAACCGTTGCCGATCTTGAACAACTCACGGGTAAGAGTATCAGCTTCCGGGTCGAAGCCATGTATACCACCGAGCAGTTTGATGTGGTGATGTACTAGCCATGAACACAGAACAGGACAAGCCACAATCTGCCGCAAGTGCGCAACCTGTTCCCGGAAAATTTCGCCTGTCCTTCTGGTTGGGCAAACTTTTCTTCAAGCTGGTGTTCAGCGTACTCGTGTTGCTTGCGGTGTATGTAACTGGCGGCAGGCTGGTGATGGGTATGTTGGGCTATCAGGCTGATGCGGTTGCAGCACAATTATCGCAAACGCTGGATATGCCTGTTGCCATTGATGAACTGAATGGCAGTTGGTCGTGGTTCAGTCCGGTGCTCGAAGTACGGGGTTTGCGATTTACCGCTGAGCAAACTGCTGAGCCTCATACCCATAGCGTGGCGCGTGCACAGCTGAGTCTTGATCCCTTCAGAAGTATTCTTTCACGCAAGGCAGTCGTAACCAGCATTGCCGTGAGTGGTCTGGATCTGGCCTTGCAACAAAATACCAATGGCAACTGGACGCTCGCTGGTTTTGTTGGCAGCCGTCCTGACATTGCGCGCTGGCTGCAGGATTTTATTCTGAGCACAAAAACTGTCGCACTTGCTGAATCCGCTCTCAGTATCAAACCGCTGGATGGCCCAGAAATTAAACTCGACTCGCTGAACCTCAATCTCGGCAATACGGACAACCAGCATCAATTGCAGGTCCATGTTCGCCTTAATGGCCAGCCGAGCCGCTCTCTGCTCGAGGTGACAATGGAAGGTGAACCCGGCAGCAATTACACCGCTTCCGCTTATGCGAATATTCCCGACCTCGATTTGATGCCTTTTATCGCCAGCTTTCTGCCTGCCAGTTGGACTTGGCAGACAAGTAGTGCCAGAGCAACTCTGTGGGCGGACATCGACCAGTCCGGTTTGCAAACATTGCGCGGCACGCTCGCGAATGGACAGGTGCAGGCGACTGAGGCGGAAGGCACTCATGAGATTGCCGTGAAGAATGCTGCAGCAACATTCGCATTGAATCGCGGTCAGGCAACTAGCACGACTGCTAATGGCTGGTCAGTATATTTGCAGAACATTGCCCTTGACTGGCAACAGACGCCATGGGAACTGCCGGCAATCCAGCTGCAGTTTCCTGCTGATGCAAGCAGAGTGTTTACCTTACAGGCTAGTCAGCTTGATCTTGCCATGCTGGCGCAGATTGCCAACAGTGCATTGCCATTGCCAGAGCGCGCAGCAAGTGCACTACAAACACTTGATCCACAGGGACTGCTGAACAACGTTTCCATCACCAGTGCATTTGATGGTTCATATCCTGGTGGCTTTCTGCTGCGCAGCAACCTGCAGAATGTAGCGGTTGAAGCCTGGCAGGGGGCACCTTCCGGCAGTGGCATCAATGGGTATATGCAGATTGATAACAAAACCGGTTTCGTCGAACTTGATAGCGAAGACTTTACAATCCGCTTGCCTCTACTCTTCGCCCAGAGCTGGCACTATGACCATATCAACACGCGCGTAAACTGGCAGTTCGACGAAAATGATTTACGAATACAAAGCAGTGTAATTGACCTGGCCAATACGTCGCTGAACGGTCGTGTGCAGTTTGAACTCTACAATACCCGCAATAGCCGGAATATATGGGAGTCAGATCTGTCCCTGCTAATTGGCATGTTGAACATGGATGTTGCGGCACGAGCAGCTTACCTGCCGACCATACCCGAGCTGCGTGAAACAATGACTTGGCTTGAAGCTGCCTTGCAGGAAGGCCAACTCAGCAACAACGGTTTTATCCTGCGTGCTTCGACCATTAAAGACGCGCCACCCGCAGCAAAAATGACAGCCTCGTGGTACAACATCAAAAACGGCAGGCTGGAATTTTTGCCAGAGTGGCCGGCACTTGAAGGCATTGTGGGGCATGTGGAAGCACGCGATGCAGACGTTAATGTAAGTACCACTGCCGGCAGTATCGCTGGCATAATTTTGCTGCCTGTGGCCGCTACCGTGCGTCCTGTCGCAACAGGAGGTTCTCTCTTGATGGTCAATGGCACAGCTACCACTGACACCGCAACCGGTCTCGACTTTCTGCGCACCACACCAGTCCATGACAACATCGGTACTTTCCTCGATAACTGGCAAAGTTCTGGCAATCTTGCCATTGGTTTGAACCTGGCAATTCCGCTGGGAGCAAATCTTGGCTCGGAGGGCATCGATGTCACAGTGCAAAGCACTGCTGCCGAGCTGGTGATGCCCGACTACCAGCTGACCATCAACGACATCAGTGGCGAAGTCACCTACGACAGCGTGACTGGTCTGAATGCCACGGCGCTCACAGCGCGGTTGTTTGATGCTCCGCTCGAGGCGAGTATCACGACGCTGGGCGATGGGGACGCAGACAGAGAAATTCGCATTTCAGGTGCGGGCCGTGTGAATATGGCTGCACTGCAGCTGTGGCCAGGACAAAGCGAATTTGTGGCTAAATTGCTGGAGTTCATGCCGGGCAATTTTGATTACAGCGCCGACCTCACCATTCCTTCAGCAGCCAACACCAGTGCAAACACTCCACGGCTTGAGCTCAGGTCTGACCTTGTGGGCGTAGCTAATCGGCTGCCTGAGCCCATGAGCAAGACTCAGGAAGTGCCGGCTAATGTTGAGCTCAGTCTGGGATTTGGTGACGAGCAGGACATCCTCAACTTGCGTTACAGCGATTTTCTGTCTGGTGAAATCGTGCTGGACGAAAGCGGCATTCAGCGTGGCCAGGTTTTTTTTGGCGATCTCAATCGCAATTTCAATATTAGGCAATCGGATGCCAATGCCCCGGGCTTGCTGGTCAATGGCAATATCGGCACTTTCAATTTCGAGGAATGGCAGACTGTTGCGGATTCTTTTGCCATGAACAGTCAGGATTCGCGTGCGCTTTCCGATTATTTGCGGCTCGTGGATATCAATGCGGAAAAACTGCAGATATTCGGTCAGGAGCTCGAAGCAATCAACGTACAGGTCAGGCATCAAAATGACGCATGGCTTATCTATGCGGAAAATACGCTGGTGGCCGGTAATTTTGTCCTGCCAGATGACAGCAACATGCCGTGGCTTGTGAATCTCGACTATCTGCGCTTTCCACCACGGCCCGAGCCTGAGCCTGGCGACGTGGAGGAGGAAGAAATTGATCTGCTTGAAGACGTTAATCCTGCAGAACTTCCGCCGGTCAATTTCTCTACAAAAGAGCTCAGTATCGGCCCCAGTATTCTCGGTGCCTTTGCGTTTGAATTACGGCCCCGTACAGGAGGGGGCACCATTGCCAATTTCACGATGAGCGCAGCAGATGCCCATATATCTGATCTCGCTGAGACTGGCGGCGCCAATATCGACTGGCGTTATGCCAACAGCCGGCACACCAGTAGTTTTAACGGCTTATTTGCAGCTGGTAATCTTGCTCAAGTACTCCCGGCATGGGGTAATGATGCCAATGTCGAGAGTACCAGCGCCCGATTTGGCGGCAACCTGCAATGGGCTGGCTCACCGCTGGCTTTTTCGCTCAAAAAAGCCACTGGCGAACTTGAAATGCATATCACCGATGGCCGGTTTGTGGATATTGAAGCAGGTTCTACCAAATTATTCGGTGCG
>CAIYIP010000023.1 GCA_903926285.1 uncultured Gammaproteobacteria bacterium | reverse complement strand
TGTGCAAATCAAAACCGAAGCTGCCAATGGTCGCCGTTCCTGTGTCGACATCAATGTTCTCAGCAGAGCAGGTATTCGCGGCTATCCACGAATTATCAATCTCTGCAGTACCAGCCAGATAAGTCACCACCTCATCAATCTGCTGTGGCGTGAGCGCAGCAGCCTGCACCATCATCTTGCCGTTCGTCAGCGCATGCGAAACTGCACGTGGCCCCATGCGCCGCAGGGTATCTATCGGCGGCGATTTGGTCAGCTCGGGCATCGCATGACACGTTGCGCAGACCTCTTCATAAATCGCGCGTCCGGCTTCACTCTCCGGTGCGGTAACCACCGGGGTCTGTGCGAATGCAAATGCGGGAAGTAGCAGAATGATTGACTGCAACAGGTGCCGGGCCGGGGTCGTGAACATGGTGTGTCCTTCGTTTTGGATTTAGAAAATTTTTATTGTTGGCAGCTACCGCCACTGGATACGTTGCGATAGCTGCTTCTATTGAGTGAGCCTCTAAACTCCTTGCCTGGTTTTCAAAGGCTTGTTCGCTTTACGCCAGCGCTGTTTCAAACAATGCCAGCAACCGGCTCCATGCACGTTCTGCCTGGGTTTCGTTGTACACCTGTGAATCAGGTGGACACCAGCCATGCAGGGTGCCTTCGTAGACTTCGATTTCGGCAGGGCGGTTGTTGGCGGCAAAAGTTTCGCGCAGGGTGTCCTTGGCTTTGGGATCGGTTTCATCGTCGTTGGCAGCGATGGCGATCAGAAAGCTCGCCGTCATTGTGGGAATCAGCAAATGCGGGCTGTTTTCTGCATCGGTTGCGAGGCCGCCGCCGTGGAAAGTGCCGCCTGCGCCGATTCGTTCAGGTACCGCTGCGGCAGTACGCATAACCATTGGCCCGCCCATGCAGTAACCGGTGGTGCCAATCTTGCGTGAGGTATCTACGGCTGCTTGTGTATCGAGCCAGGCAACAAAGGCTTTGGCATCGGTGAAATGGGTGTCGGCATTGAGTGCCTGCGCCATGGGCATGACCTTACTGCGGGTCGCTTCGTCCTGGAAGCTTGCGCCTTCTCCGACTACGGGTGATTTGGCGGAGCGGTAGAACGGATTGACTACAAGTACGGCATAACCTGATTCGGCCAGACGTTTGCCCATCGCGCGGAAGGCGGTGCGCAAGCCGAGGATGTCGGGCCAGACAATAACGGCGGCAGTTGCGCCAGTGGCAGGGTGAACAAAATAACAATCGGCAACACCATCGGGAGTGGTGATTTCAACATCGGTTTCAGTCACCGCCTGGGCATTGGCGACCGGCGGCAACAGCATGGCCATGCCGACGCCAGCAGACAGCGCGCCGAACTTGCGACGGCTCAGGGCAGTTTTGTTGCGCTCGCTGATATAGGCGGTTGCATCTTTGAGAGTATCCAGATCACACATGTAAGGCTCCTTGGGAAAAATTGGGTGGTGTTATTAGGGCTGCCTTGCAAAGGCTGCGGTATTTGCCAGACCTGATTCAGGGGGTCACTCTTGCAAGCGCGGTCGATTATAGCCACAACGTTTTGTGTTTGTCCGCATGTAGTACGAGAGGCGGACCAGGTGGACTCGAATATGGGCTGGAGTAGCACTGACTTAAGGCCACTCGATGCAGATAGAATTTTCAGGCAGTCCACGAAGTGGTGCTGCCAGCATAATTTAACCCCCTGAGGTGAGCCAATACGCAAGTGAGCGGTGGTAGACTGGTGCGCTAAAGCTTGCAGGCAGAAATTGTGTGTCGCATTGCTGCTCGCCAAAGCCTGGCAGATACGCTTCACCTCTCATGGGTGCTCTAGCAACAATAAAACAAAATCGGAGGACAGACATGCACAACGACAATCCCGACAATAACAAAGCCAACGCGAGCCGGCGCTTGTTCATGGGCAACACTATCGGTGCTGCTGCCGGTCTTGGGGCGGTCAGTTTGCTTGGTGCCAGTGCATGCAGTGAGGCGCAACCGCCCGCGGGTGCCGCACCAGCTGCGCAAACGCCAGCTCCAGCGACGCCGGTGCCAGTTGCCACTCCGGCTGGCGCGCCGCTTGCTGCCGGCGGCCCACCTCCAGGTCCTGCGCTGTTCCGTGCTGAAGTTGATATCGGTTATTGCGAAATCGAGGGCACAATTCCTGCCGGGCTAAACGGCGCTTTTTACCGCGTGGGTCCCGATCCCCAGTTTCGGCTCGCCCCCGGCAATATTCCGTTCGATGGCGAAGGCCACGTCAGTATGTTCCGCATCAAGGACGGCCGCGTCGACTACAAGACCCGTTTTGTCAGGAACGAACGCTGGCTGGCGCAAGACAAGGCCGGCAAGCTGCTGTTTCCGATGTATCGCAACCCTGCCATGGATGACCCGAGTGTCAAAGGTCTTAGTCGCAGCACGGCCAATACCCATATCATGAATCATCGGGGCTACCTGCTTTCGCTCAAGGAAGACAGTCCGCCCGCCGCGCTTGATCTCTTGACGCTCGAAACTGTCGTGCCGAATTACACGTTTGACGACCAGCTGGTGAGCCAGACTTTCACCGCGCATCCCAAGATTGATTCGATGACCGGCAATATGGTTGCCTTCGGCTACGAAGCCACGGGTTTTGGCAGTGATGAAGTGATCGCGTTTGAAATCACACCGCAAGGCCAGAAGGTCTGGGAAGCAAAAGTGAAAGTGCCTTACGTGGGCATGCTGCACGATTTCGCGGTTACCGAAAATTACATTGTGCTGTATGTGATCCCAATGGCGAAGGACGATGCACAGCTCGCACGCGGCGGTATTCACTGGTCGTGGGACAGCAGTAAGACCACGTATTTTGGTGCGTTCCGCCGCGGTGGCGATGGCGCCGACATACGTTGGTTCAATGGTCCTACTCGTAGCGCGACCCATGTGATGGGGGCATTTGACGATGCCGGCAAGATTTATGTCGACGTGGAAATGTCGGAATCCAATCCCTTTCCGTTCATGCCCAGCAAGGATGGCTCGCCGTGGAATCCAGTCACGGGCACGAGCTACATCACGAGGCTGTCGGCCGATCTCAACGCTACCAGCGTGAAAGATTATGCCATCGAGCGCCTGAGTCCCTGGACCGGCGCATTGCCACGGCAGGACGATCGCTACAACACCGTGCCTTATCGTTATGGTTTTCTAGGTACACGCGACATCAATGCGAGTGATGCACGCCAGGCCAATGCGGGCTACGTGCGCTTCGACCACGCAACGAGTACCCAGGTTTTCTGGAATGCGGGCGCAGGTACTTCACTTGCCGAATGCTGCTTTGCTCCCAAAGTTGGTGGCGCCGAAGGTGAAGGCTGGTTGATGGGTGTCGCCACGCGCCAGAACGAAGGCGGCCGTGGCGATCTGGTGATTCTTGATGCTCAGCATCTCGATGAAGGTCCCGTTGCCGTGGTGAAACTGCCAATTCGCGCCATTGGCCAGATCCATGGCTGGTGGGTGCCCGAGGCGCAGTTGCCACAGGTTTGATATTGATGAACGCGCTGCAGGATACGGCCTGGTTTGCTGCACAACTAGAGTACTTTCATTAGCGTACTTTCATGAGCCGTATCCTCCTGCTGCTGGCTCTTGTCAGTCTGATGGCGCCTGTTGGCGCGCAGACTGTGCAGACCGGTGTCGGCCGCGATAACAGGTTTGCTTCATAGCGCACAGATATCACGACAAAATTCAGTTACGCTTTCAAATATTGATTGAGAAAAGGCAACTTTGAGGTCCCCATGCTACTCCG
>CAIYIP010000022.1 GCA_903926285.1 uncultured Gammaproteobacteria bacterium | reverse complement strand
CCCATCAAATAAGGCAGAGAAGACATAAATGGGACAGGCCTAGGATCCCAATATCTTTGCTGGCCATTTGTTTACCACTGGAGGTTTCAGGTAACGCGCTGATAACACAACTTTTACATGCGTGAGGGTTAATATGTGGTCTGTCCCCGCGAATGAATTGTGTGCACAATATTTGCGGCTGACATGTGCCTCGGAGTGAGTTTATGTGTGGCAGGTACGTGCCGCCGGAAGAGGCGGCAATCGAACGAGTCTGGCGCATCGATCGCCGCAACTGGCCCGGATGGATCAAGCCGGCTTTCAATGTGGCGCCCACTACTGAGGTTCCAATCATTGTGCATGCCGACGACGGCGCAACGGAATTGCTCGGCGCGCGCTGGGGCCTTGTGCCGAGCTGGTGGAGCAAGGACACGCTGCCGGCGCTGACCTTTAATGCGCGCTCCGAAGAAGCCGCGCAGAAGCCGACCTGGCGCCAGAGTCTCAGGAGCATGCGTTGCCTGATGCCCGCACGCGGCTGGTACGAATGGAATGAGAAGGAGCAGGTCAAGTCGGAGTCCGGCCGTATGGTGAACCAGCCGTATTTCATTTATTGCCCGAATGCCGAGGTCATTGCGTTTGCAAGCTTATGGTCCGTCTGGGAGCGACCGGGGACAGCGCCAATCGTGTCGTGTGCTCTACTGACCAAAGAGGCAGCACCGGGCATCGCGGGTATCCATCACCGCATGCCTGTGGTGCTTGCTCCGGACCAGCAAACTATGTGGCTGGATCCTGCCGCATCCGCGCCGGATGTCGAGGCAATAATCGCCGGCGCACGGCAAGACTTTGAAGCTTACGCGGTGAGCACACAGGTTAATAACGCGCGCAATAATTTTCCGGAGTTGCTGGAGAAAATGCGGAGTCAAGCGACGCTGGGTTTTTAAATTCGCTGCGGCAGGGAAAGGGGCCCTGCCAGTGTTGCTGGTATAAGTGGAGAGATTGATGGCCAACGTGACAACGTGACAATGGTCTGTCACCTTACAGGCACGGCCTTCCGGTAAAAAACCATGATGCAAGTTATACGCAAGGTGTGGCACAAGTTGCGAAGTGCGTCAGTGGCATCTCCTGACGCTGGGCCAGGCAACGACGATTATGCAACCAGAATGGCGCGGGAACTGAAGGGTTACAACGACTGCGACACTGTCCATGATTTGCCACCGATATTCCATTATTGGTCGCACACCTATCTGGCGCCTAAACTTAATGCGTTTGGTATTACCGATCCTGAACAGTTTTTCTTTTTGTATGCGCAGAAATTTCACGCGCGTTTTCCGCAAGCACAGATGCGCATGGTGAGCATTGGCAGTGGCAACTGTGACATGGAAGCGCGGATGGCCCAGCGACTTGTCGAGCATGGGATCACGGCATTTACAATCGAATGCATGGACATCAATACCACCATGCTGCAAAGAGGACACGAGCTTGCGGCAACCTCGGGCGTGGCGCAGCACATCGTTCCGATTACTGGCGATTTCAATTACTGGCAGCCCGACGGCGTTTACGACCTGATACTTGCCAACCAATGTGTGCATCATGTCCTCGAACTGGAAAATTTATTTGCCGCGGTAAAAAGCTGTCTCAGTCCGCAAGGATATTTTCTGGTATCCGACATGATCGGCCGCAATGGTCATTTGCGCTGGCCCGAAGCACTCAAAGTGGTTAATGAATTCTGGCAGGAGCTGCCAGAAAAATATCGCTATAACTACGAGCTCTTCCGCCACGAACCACAGTTCATCAACCATGACTGCTCGACCGAGGGCTTCGAAGGCATTCGCGCCCAAGATATCTTGCCGCTGCTGGTCGCCAATTTTAAGTTTGAATTATTCCTGCCGTTTGCCAACGTGGTTTACGCATTTATTGATCGAGCGGTGGGACCTAATTTCGATGTTAATGGTGAATGGGACAGGAATTTTATCGATCGCATACACGCGCGCGACGAAGAAGGATTGCTTAATGGTGAACTCAAACCTACACAGATGCTGGCAGTACTCCGCACGGTCGATGTCGAAACACAATTACTGCACCCGAAGCTGACGCCAGAGTTTTGTGTGCGCAGGACTGATATATAACTTCCGAAAGGGGAGAGACCCGAGTGGCACTAATTTAAGGCCTTATCCAGGAAAGTGCCGGTGATTCCAAGGCATAGATGCATTGACAGCGGTGTAAGAGTACCGAGGTACAGCGGCTACTGGATAATCCTCTCAGCATCGACGAATATCTGTACCGGGACAATCTGCAGGGATGTCAGCTGCATGAGCGCCAATGGCAACGCAACTTGCTGGAAGCTGGCGTAGCCTTGCTGGGGTGCTTACAATTTAAACTCGAAAGTGGGCCTCGTTTGGACTATCTGTATGGAACCAATTTCTGCACCGCGCTACCTTTCCAGCCTGCCGCTCAAGTTGCAGAACAGATTGGTGACGTATTTCCCGCGCAAATACTTTGCCTTTCTACGCCACGGCGTTCAAGACAAGTATTTTTATCATCCGCTACTGTTTAGCAAATCCTTGCAGAGCAGTACGGTGCCCCCGCTGCCTGCAGGTTATCGTTTTGGCTTGCTTGACGCCGCAGGGGTTCGGCAAATAATGTCCCATCCCGAGGCACTGCCCACCATCGGTTATTACGAACGCCTGGCCAAAGGTGATCTCTGTTATTGCCTGAGCGTCAACGATGAAGTCGTCACTATGCAATGGATAAGCACCAGTCATTGCGGACTTTTGCGGGGTTTCGACAAGGGGGTCGACTTTCTGCCGCTGGCTCCGCACCAGGCCTACACATACGGCTTTTACACCTATAGCAATAAAAGGAAGCTGGGTTACGGCACAACTATCATGCAGCAAATGTCTGCGTATCTCGCGTCCCGGCATTATTCCGAATTATTTTCTTGCGTGATGTACGACAACCCCGAATCGCTGAAGACTCACCTGAAATTGAACTACAGCCTGAAAGGCCTGCCCTGCAACTTCCGCCTGATGGACTGGCGGTGGACATGGTGGGGCAGCGACAAACAGGTTGACGAAACCAGGCAGTGGCTTGAACGTTTCACCCCCGGTTCATCAACCAGCACCCCCCATTTATAAAATTGGCAGGAATCAGGCTGGACACTCTGGGCTTGTAGGACCTGCGTTCCAACTTTATCCATGATGAGCTGGAACAGCTCTGCATTCGCTGCAACGCAGAACAGAGGTGAGGCAAACTCAACAAACTGCCTGTCTGAACATAGAGACTAAAGATTGGGCAGCTTCTGCTTATCCTGTGAGCTGCACGTTATACATAGGGCAGAATTTCGGTATTGGCATGTAAGCCAGAAACATTCACACAAGTACGGATAAAATTTACCTCACCCTGAACATACACACGGGTTGCGGCAATATTGCCACAGCGGATTTTGTTGAAGACATTATCGAAATCAGCAACCGACTTAATCTGGCTGGCGTCAAGATACACGTTGCGAAAGTACGCGCCCTTGTTATCCATCGAGACAAAAGGATTTTTCTGTAAAAAATCCAGCAACTGCGGCGTTTTTTTGCGCAAGCTGAGTTTTACAAAATTATCTGGCAAAAAAGTGTTGGGGATGACTTCGGGACGGAACGACAGTTTGAAGTACGTCAGGCTGTCGGTCAGAAATGGACTGGTACCACCAAAATGCAGGGAATGCATATTCTTTTCGATGCAGCGCAGAATGCTGAAATAATACAATGCCCCGACGCAACCGGTTTTCAGATACTCAAGCTTGTTATGCTTGACGCCGAGATAGTGCAGCGACGCGACCTTGTTATCGCAGTGCATCATAACTCCGGCAATTGTCTCGCCTGCCATTGAGATTAGCAGTAAGTCAGAACTCTCGAATCTGGCTACTATCGCCTCCTTCGAAGAAAGGAACGCATTATCCTGGTGGCGGCCATGGATAAAAGGGATATGCATTTGCTCGATAAAGGGTGCAACTTTATCGGCATCCCTGCAGATTTCCAGTTGCAGCGCGTATTTACGTATTGTCCGCGGGATTTCATCACGCATACGCTGGCTGGCGCGCTTCAACTCCTCGATGGTTTTAGTGGTATCGAGAGCAAGCTGGATCCACATCGGCATTTTGAAACCGGGTTTGCGGGCAAGCAGGTGTTCGGTCAATTTGCAGGTTTCGAGGAGGACAAGCTGGCAGTCAGGGAATTGCTTTTCCGTATAGGCATCAATGTTCCAGTACCAGATCCGGCGAACATGCGAAGCTTCAGTAAAATTTTCACCACAGATGCGTTTTGCCCATACCCCGGCCCGCGCACGATTCATGCCGAAATAGGCCATGTGGATACACTTGTCGGGCGCGCCTGCAGAGCTGAAGCGAAAGCACGGCAGATAAATACACTGGAATAATGGCGTAAAAATACTTCTTAACCAATGCGGCAGTAACTTATGTAGAATATCCAGCTTGTGTGGTTTGCTTTGCCTATCCATTATTAAAATAGCATCCCGATCTATGATTCACGCAAGTTCAAGTTCTGCAGTAGTGCCTTCATTAAAACCATTAACCCTGCGTGACTGCAAGTTAGAGCGCAATAATTCCGGCAATATATTATCAGGCAGCGTAGACGGTATTGAACTGTATTTCAAAACCGGCGCTCAGCAGGAGCTTGTATATTCGGCGGAGCCATTCATAGCGGCCATGCTGATGCCGGCGATGTTGAGGGGTTGTGATATTGCAATTCCAAAAGAGTTTGCTGTCTCCGCCAAATTTGTTGCCGGTATCGACACACTGCAGTCGATATTTCTGCTTTGGTATCCGCAACTAAAAAGAATAAACATCGAGGCACGCACAGGTGACACTCCGCTACGCAGTCAGCAACCTGGCTGTGCGCTGTTTTTTTCAGGCGGGCTGGATGCATCCTACGGTCTTCTGAAGAATGAGAGGATTGTTACTCATCTTGTATATGTCAGAGGCATAGACATGCAGCTCGGCGATGATGCGCTGTATGGACAGTGCCTGGCCGCCAATCAGCAAATTGCGGACAAGTTCAATAAATCCCTGGTCCCGATTGAAACCAATGTGCGCTTTTTTATACGGCAGCTTGGCGGAGGCGATCTGGGCTGGTCAAAGTCACAAGGTTGTGGGCTCGGCAGTGTTGCTCTCGCGCTGGGCTTTCCGAACATACTGATTAGCTCCAGTAATACCTACGAAAATCTGCATCCGTGCGGGTCGCACCTGCTTACCGACCCCCTGTGTTCGAACGATCTCGTCACTATTATCCATGACGGCTGCGAAGCGAGACGTCATGAAAAGTTGCTGCTTGTGAGCAAGAATGAATTTTTATTACAGCGGGTGCGGGTCTGCTGGCAGGACAAGGGCCTGAATTGTGGCAAGTGTGACAAATGCCTGCATTTCAGGATGGCGCTGACCTTGTGTGATTTGCACATCAGCAACTTTGCGCCACTGACGGACTATTCCGAACTCTCCGGGGCCCATGTCAATACACCCGGCGAATACGTCGAGTGGGAAGACAACCTGGTCCTGGCCAGAAATATGGGCAACAAACTCGCGTACAAGGCTATTTACAAACTTCTGCAGCGCTACAATTTCAAACAGATCGTAAAGCTGTCGGACAGGGTTTTTTTCAAGGGCAAATTATCCGCCGCAAAAACACGCCTGCTTTCCTGATTCAGTATCTCGCATTCCCGGTGCCCGCTAAGTGTTGAGACTGTCCAGCCATTAAAACTGCAATCTCTAACTTTGCGGCCAGCAAGTTGTCAATTAACTGAATGGGAGTAAAGCGGAAACGGTTTGAATCGAACTACCGGATGTGGATGAGCCACCCGTTGGCTAGTGATTGAGAAAATAGACAAAGGCCGCGGCGGCTATCACCAGCAGGCTCAAGACGGCAAATGCATCAGCATCCGAATCATCCAAACGACTTTCATCGTCAGTGTAGTTGACGGTATCCAAGGTTTTGTCTTTCGCACTTACCATCGCCTGTTGCCCTCGACTCGATTAGCCTATTTGCCATTCTGGTGCAAGAATTTCCCACAAGCAAGCTTATGCGGCGCGTCTGCTAGCGCGATTTTTTGTTCTGTTGCGCCAGCTTCAACAGATTGCTGCTCAGGATCACGCTTACTGCCAGTACGGCTATGGCCATCGCAAACCACTGCAGCGCATAGGAAAAGTTGCGGCCGGAATCAACAAGCACCACCGGCCAGTGGCGTATGAGAACGCCCGGCTGGTTTTCGGCAAGTCGCACCACGTACGGAAACACACGGGGCTGAAACAGGGGCGCTAGTTCATCCATGTTTAAGTAACGCGCAATAAGCGGCCATGTGACTTTCTGGACTATGTTTGTCTGGGCTGCCTGTTTTGCTGTTGGCACGTAGATCTGGCCTTCGAGCAATAATGACTCTTCTATTTTGGGCAAACTGGCGGCCAGTTCTTCAGGCCCGCTGATACCGCTCCAGCCACGACTGACGAGCACTGTTGTGTCTTCATCGTCGAGTTGAAAAGGCGTGACAATCTCATAACCAATCTGCGTCTCGTAATTCTGGTAAATAAGAAAAATCGACTTATCGTTGAGATAACGCCCCTGCATTGCGACACGCCGGTTCTGATGCTGGAGCAGATCGAATTCCCGGCCGGCCACCGGCACTTCGGTAATGGGTGTCGCCTGCTCTTCGCCTGATTGCTGAAACGAACGTTGCAGTTCAATTTTTTCGCTGGCACGGTCTAGCTGCCATAAACCGAGACGCACAAGGCCTCCGGCAAACAGCAGCACGCAGGCTGCAATCACCCAGTTGAAGCGAAACTCCAGTTTGCCGAATTTGAGGGAAAAGCTCGCCATTAGAACAGCAGGGAAGTTAACAGGCGGTCAAGCATGATGATGGCAAACAACAAGGGCAGCCACGCAATTGAATAATGAAATACTTTTTTGGCGCCCTGCTTGTCAGGGTTGCGATAGAACCGCAGCGCGTAGTGCAGAAAACCGAGACTGTTCGCAATGGTCAGCGCGAGATAGACAGGACCCGAGCTGCCGGCAAGGTACAGGCCTCCGCTCACAGGGACCAACAGAGCCGTATGTAGCAGAATATGCGCGGCCGTAAGTTTTCCTGACTCGTCATTCCACGACAGCATTCGGAAGCCGCCACGCAGATAGTCGTCGCGATATACCCAGGATATGGCAAAAAAATGCGGCATCTGCCAAACGTACAGAATAAGAAATAGCGCTATTGCGTCAGACGTAAGAGCATTGACAGCTGCGGTGCAGCCCAGAACAGCAGGGATTGCACCGGGCACGGAACCGACCCACGTGTTGAGAGGCGATCGGCTTTTCAGTGGTGTATAGACGAACAGGTAACTGGCCCACGAAATAAAACTCAACCACAAGGTCAACTGGTTGACCTGCCAACCGATGAGGGTAAAACCCGCGAGAGAAATCAGCAGTCCAAAAAGCAGTGCATTGGCCGCAGTCATGCGCAGAGCCGGCAACGGGCGCAGGCGTGTGCGGAGCATGCGGCTGTCTGCATCGCGTTCCAGCCATTGATTCAGGCAGTTCGCACCACCTCCCACGAGTGTGATGCCGAGCAGTGTGAAGACCAGCGGCAACAGCGGCGTTTGCGTACCAGCACTGATGAAAAATCCCATACAGGTAGAAATCAGTACAAGCGACAACAGGCGAAACTTGAGCAGCGCAAGATAGTCGGCCAGCGCAGGCAGGTGTATCGGGTAATCGGTATCAGTTCGTGCTTTCATGACTTATGACCGGATCCGGATTTGCGCAATGAGCAAATTGCGACAAACAACAAAAGTGCTACAAAGGGTGAACAGCGCTGCAAACAGGATTGCCCTGAACCCTGGCAAATGAACTGTTCCCGGCAGTCAGCCTACCGCTATTGGCAGAGCAGGTCGATAGGCATAACAAAAGTCGGGCCCGCGTGGACGACAATTTTCGGACTGGCCTCTTCTCCGATGTCGTTTTACACTCACAGTCACCAGGCTGACAACCCTGTGTATGGTCTTGCACTAAAGAGTGCCTGGCGAAATTGCAGGAGGAGAATTCATGACAGATCAAACAATCGGTTACTTACTGCTGGGCCTGTCCGGGGTAATTTATCTAGTGTGCGCGGCAACCTTCGTGGCCATGCTGCAAGCGCTTATGGTTACGAGTACCATATCCGCAATCGAGTCGGCTTTTGGTACCTTTGTAATCGGCCTACTGTTACTGCTATTTGGCAGAAAATCCTGGGTGGCTGGTAAAAGACGTCTGAAAGCTGGGAATTAATGGCCTGGCAGCAAGGCTGGAAAAAACTATAGCCAAAGATAGTTTAAACATTTATATTCGGTTGACTTGCCCCTGAAAACAAAATTAACCT
>CAIYIP010000021.1 GCA_903926285.1 uncultured Gammaproteobacteria bacterium | reverse complement strand
CCCGCAGCCCTCTCATATCTTGCGCCCCTCTTTAGCCCCGCAGAGGAAACACACATGTCGCAGTTTACTAACGTTACAGTCGTCAAAGCCGCTAATATGTATTTTGATGGCAAGGTGGTCAGCCGGACAGTGTTGTTTCCTGATGGCAGCAAGAAAACACTTGGCGTGATGCAGCCGGGCGACTACGAATTTGGCACCTCGCAGGCTGAAGTCATGGAAATCATGGCAGGTAAATTGGATGTATTGTTGCCTGGTACGACCCAGTGGCAGCATTTTTCCGGCGGCACCAGCTTCGACGTGCCAGCCAATGCGAGTTTCAAATTGAAAGTAAGTGAACTGACTGATTACTGCTGTTCATACTTGTAGAGTTGGATGTGGCCAAAGTAATGCGTATGTCATGAGGAACGTCGCATTACTCTGTAACACTGTAATCAGCTGCATTAGCCAACAAATTCCCGTGGCTTGCTAACGCCCGCAGACTTGGCGCCTTTCAGGTACGCCAGCATGGTATCGGCGTCGGATACTTCGAACGGATCTATCGGACAGTTGTCGCCGAAGTCTGGTTCGATGAATGTCTTTTCGATTTTGCAGTCGTTGACCAGCATTGAATACCGCCACGAGCGCATGCCGAAACCGATGTTGCTCTTATCTACAAGCATACCCATCATGCGTGTGAACTCGCCGTTGCCATCGGGCAGCATGCTCACATTTTTGGCGCCAACATGTTTGGACCACTGAAACATCACGAAGGCGTCGTTCACTGAAATGCAGTAGATGTCGTCCACGCCTTGCTTCCTGAATTCCTCAAATAGCTCTTCATAACGTGGCAGGTGATTGGATGAGCAGGTGGGAGTGAAGGCGCCGGGCAGTGAAAACACTACGATTTTTTTGCCCTTGAAAATATCGTCACTTGACTTGTCCTGCCAGCGATACGGGTTGGGACCACCGACACTTTCATCGCGTACGCGGGTCTTGAAAACCACCTTGGGCACTGTTTGTGTTACGTGCATGGCTGACTCCTTAACGGTGTGGTTACTGATGGCCAGAGTATAAAGTGCATTTTCACCTAACGGGAAAATAACTTGCCCAGATTAGCTGCGGGCAGAGCGGACAGCCGCGATGTCGTCGGTTTGCCGCAGGGGTGTGCCAACTTGAGGTTCCGCTGCTGACGTGTACTGAACCTGAATTACCAGGAATTATGTAATACGAACGTCAACAACTTGAGCTATAAGGGATAATAATTAGCATGTATATAAAGGGGCTGGGAAGCCGGAGAGATGAAATACTGTTGATGGGAGCAGGAGTTGGATTCCGAGACTGGCCTCGATACTGACTCCTTTGCTAATGTAGGTTCACCGATAGAGTCGATAAACGGCAGTGATGACAGGGGTCGAAAGTCTCAATGAATACGCAAGCTAACGTCAATAATTTCCGTTGGGTCACGGGTTCGAGTCCCGTCCGGGTCGCCATGGCATTGGTGATGCTCCTGAGCCTCTGTGCGCTGTTGCTTACCGCAAATCGGGCACTTGCGGCTGATAGTGCAGACTGCCCGCAAAACATGCGTTACAGCTTCAGCTGGTCGCTGGCAACAGACTGCAATTTCGGCCCAGGTGGCGGCACCAGCAAGGGCGCACCGTTGACTCTCGATCCGGGCGTACATCCGGGCTGGCAAGCGCTGCAGGAACCAGGCTTGAGTACTTTCGAGAAAGATCGCCGTGCGATCCTGGCCATGGCTGGGCCTTACCGTACCAGTTTCGAATTTCTGGAAACCGTTGGCTACAGCCTGGATTTTGAGCGCGCGCGTCCCTACCAGTCCTGGGGCACCGAATACATTTATGTCATCGAGGACAAAGGCGATTTCATTAGCCTGCAGCACATCATGGTGATGTTTGCCGCTGGCGAAAACGGCGAACTTCAGGGACCTTTCGTGCAGAAACACTGGCGCCAGGATTGGCAGTATGAGAAGCCGGAACTTCTGGAATATGCCGGCAACAACATCTGGCAACACCATGTGCTGGAGGGCCGCGAAGTGAGCGGCACCTGGGCGCAGTCAGTGTTTCAGGTAGACGACTCCCCGCGTTACGAAGCCCTTGGCAAGTGGCAGCATTATCCGAATTTTTCCACGTGGCTGAGCGCTACAACCTGGCGACCCTTGCCACGCCGCGAAACCACTGCGCGTAACGATTACCAGGTACTCGAAGGCACCAACCGCCACACGATCCTGCATAACGGCTGGGTGCAGGAAGAAGAGAATTACAAGGTGAAGCTTGATACTACCGGACAGCGCAGCGACAACGCGCCATATATTGCGAAGGAACTCGGCGTAAATCGCTATGAGCGCATCATCGATTTTGATTTTTCCGCGGGCGATGTCTACTGGCAGCAGACACAGCCGTTCTGGAGTGATGTGCGCAAAGTGTGGCAGGAATATTTTGCTGCTGCACCCGCAATGACCATCGTGGAAGAATTTGCTGACGTACCGCTATTTGCGGTGTTGTTTGAGAAGGCCGAAACCCTGACGAGCAACGGCAACTACGATAGTGAGCAGGCGCAACAGGAAGTCCGCGACATTCTCGCGGACTATATCGATGCTAAATAAGTTGATAGCAAATAGATTGCTGCAAAATGCCAGGACTTAACAAGTCCCCGCCTAAAAAATTCGCCTGACACAACTGTGTAGTCACGTCAGGCAGGCTGGGGACCTCTCAGTCAGCCGTCTCAGTCAGCAGCAGTAACCTGACCAACTTCGGTGCCGTCCGGTGTGCGAAGTGCGGTTACATAACCACCATCTTCGCCATTCGTCATCGGTGCAATACGAATGACTATGGTGTCGCCGATCTTGAACATGTCGGGCTGCAGGCCCTGGCGCAGCATATTGTTGCGGCTATG
>CAIYIP010000020.1 GCA_903926285.1 uncultured Gammaproteobacteria bacterium | reverse complement strand
CACAGATTCCGAAGATGATTGCGGCAGCGATCAGGTAAGCGGCGTAAATAGTTTCCATCATTTTTCTCCAGGTATTATCAGTAGGTTAAAGCATTAATGAGTATTATGTGCCTGATTGATATACACAATTGTCAGCATCATAAAGAGGTAGGACTGCAGCACGATTACCAGAATGTGGAATATCGCCCAAGGAAGGTGCAGAGGAAGCTGATACCAACCAAGCAGCCCAATTACCAGGAAGATAACTTCGCCAGCAAAAAGGTTTCCATACAATCGCAAGGCTAAAGACACCGGCTTGGCAAGGAAGCCCGGGAGCTCAAGAAGCAGATTAAGAGGTAGCGCCCACTTGCCAAAGGGATGCAAAGCAAACTCACCCAGAAAGCCGCCAATGCCTTTTGTTTTAATGCTGTAATAAATTACCAGGAAGAAAACGCTTAAAGCGAAACCGAGCGTTATATTGATATCTGTGGTGGGAACTGACTTGAAAAAAACATGTTCATCATTAGCTATTGCCTGCGCTCCCAAGGGGAATATGTCGACAGGCACGAGGTCCATCACGTTCATCAAAAAGATCCAGCAGAATATTGTCAGTGCCAGCGGTCCAAGGTATGCACATTTGCCGTGGAAGCTGTTCTTTATGCTGGTCTGTACCATTTCAACGACAAATTCGACTGCGTTTTGCAGCCCACCTGGAACACCTGACGTAGCTTTGCGGCTGACGGAGTAGAACAGGCCGAGAAAAATAAGTCCCAGTACGACCGACATAAGCATGGTATCAACATGGATGGACCAGAAACCCATCTCTGTAGCTTCTTCGGCGGTATGAGCAAAACCCAAATGTCCGTCTTCGGTTTTTCCATAAGTCAGGAAACCCAGATGATGGCGAATATATTCGCCTCCATTTGCGTACACTTGAGCTTCGCCAGCAACTTCAGCAACTTCTGCCATTACGATTTTTCACCAATCTGTAGTTATAACCTAGGTTGAAGCCTTATAAGGCTCACCAACCAAACGATATGAACCAGAACAAAACCTGCAAACACTCCCGGAGCCTGTAGTGGCTTGACCAATACAAACACCAAGGAAAATCCCGCCCCCATGAGGGCAAGCTTTATAAATTCTCCAAGGTAGGCATTCCTTACCACTGTTTCCATGGCGCGGGCCCCACTCTGACTAAAGACTTTAGCAGCAAAGTAGGCGTTGGGAATTATGGATATCAATCCGCCTAATAGCACCGAATAGGCGCTTACCTTCCCAAGGACTACTAGCGAAGCTCCAGACAATAGCAGCATGGCTGCTACCTGTATCAAGGAAATCCTGCCTATGGGAGGCGTACTTATTGTTGGCATGGTCACCACCAAACTGTCTATTCGCCTTACCCAGGATTAATTTCCCGGTCCCTTACACTGATTTACGTTCCGACCTGCTAACCAGACTGTCTTTTAGCAGTCTGGGCTTTGAATAATACGCAAAACTACGGGTCAACTTCTTATATTTGCTACCCGTCAAACGCGGCGCATTATAGTGTCATTGCCCAATACCAGCAACTGAAAATCGGCTTGGGCAGAGACACAATTAACTCAATTTATATGTGCAAGGATGCCATCAAGTTGGTCAAGCGAACTGTATTTAAAAATCAGCCTGCCTTTGCCTTTGGCATTGTGCTCGACCAAGACCTCTGCTCCCAGCTTTTCGGACAATTGATCCTGCAATGACAAAATATCTGCATCTGGTTGAGAATTATTGGTTGTGGGGGTTTTTCCTTCTTGCAATTTTCTGACCAAGGCTTCTGTCTGGCGGACAGACAAGCTTTTCCCTATAACCGTTCTTGCGGCATTGACCTGTTGTTCCGGAGCCAATGACAACAGCGCCCTCGCGTGACCCATTTCGAGATCACCATGCTCAAGAAAGGTTCGCACTTCATGCTGAAGACTCATCAACCTGAGCAGGTTGGCAACAGCCGCGCGGGACCGGCCAACAGCATCCGCTACTTCCTGTTGGGTGAGTTCAAATTCATCCTGCAAGCGTTTCAACGCCATCGCCTCTTCAACAGGATTCAGATTCTCTCTCTGAATATTTTCAATAAGCGCCATCGCTATTGCAGCTGAATCGTCAACTTCCTTGATGATGACCGGAATTTTGTCGAGGCCGGCTAATTGACACGCGCGCCACCGCCGCTCTCCTGCAATTATTTCGTATTTGGTTGACGTCAATGACCTGACAACTATCGGCTGCATGACGCCCTGCGCCCGGATGGATTGCGCCAGCTCTTCCAGACTTTCGGTTCGCATATCGATGCGTGGTTGATATTTGCCCGGCTGGATAAACTCGATAGGCAGATGTCTAAGATTACCTTCGGAGTGGTGAGTACTCTGGGACTGAGCGTTTGTTTCCAGAGCAATGACTTCAGGTTGGGGTGATATGGTTGAATCTGTTTCCTGAACAGGGGCACTGTCAGAAAGGGCTGCTTCCGCCTTGCGTCGGCCAAGCAATGCGTCAAGACCTCTACCTAATCCACGTTTTTTGACAGCCATGTTCTACTTCAAACCCCCCTGGGGTTGCTCTGTGTGTCTGCGTAACATTTCTCCAGCAAGCGCAATATAGGAAAGTGCGCCGCTTGAAGTCTTATCATACACGATTACCGGTTGTCCAAAGCTCGGAGCTTCTGCCAGTCTCACGTTGCGGGGAATCACTGTGCGATATAAGGAATCACTGAAATATTCTTTTAATTGCTCTGATACTTCCTGGGTAAGGCGGTTTCGCGGATCAAACATGGTGCGCACAATACCTTCAACACGTAATCCAGGGTTAAGTGTTTCAGTTACGGCATCAATAGTATTCGTGAGTGCGGACAAGCCTTCGAGTGCATAATATTCACATTGCATCGGAATCAGCACTCCATCTGCCGCAACCAAGGCATTAAGCGTCAACATATTTAACGATGGAGGACAATCGATGAGAATGTAATCAAACCTGTCCGTTACTGTAGCAAGTGCCGATTTTAATTTTGTTTCTCTTTCATCCATATCCAGCAATTCTACTTCCGCTGCAGTTAAATCTGCATTCGCTGGCAATACTGCAAAGCCGCTTTCTGGTGGGTAGATAAGGACGTTTTCAATTTTCTCCTGGCCCGTCAGTACATCATAAATACTAATCTTGAGCAGGCTTTTGTCAACGCCGCTACCCATGGTTGCATTGCCCTGCGGATCCAGATCTACCAACAGTACGGTTTTCTGCATTCTTGCCAGGGAAGCTGCCAGATTTACTGACGTGGTTGTCTTGCCTACACCACCTTTCTGATTGGCAACTGCAAATATTTTCGCCACGTTGGTTTCCGTTATTATTGGTCTGCTGCGGATAATTATGGTTTATTGATGCTGTTTATTACTTTCTTCTAATATCTATCAAGTGTCTGCTTATCTGGGTACCGGGAACATTTAGGGGATGAATAGCTATCACGCTGAATTCGGGTGGCAACGCAGCGATTTCTTCCAGCGGGACTTGTCCTTTCATTGCAAGAAACTTTCCCTGTGCTTGCAGCAGGTGCTGGCTGCTGTTAACAAAGTCTGCCAGCGAAGAAAATGCTCTGCTGGTGACAATATCAACTTGCGGTTGACATTCATAGTCCTCGATACGCTTATGAATCACCTGGACATTGGGCAACTCCAGTAAGCTCGCAGTCTGAAAAATAAATCTGGTTTTTTTGCTATTACTGTCGATGAGGATAAATTTTTTATCCGGGAAAAAAATTGCTAATGGAATACCTGGTAAACCCGCACCGGTACCAACATCAGCAATGAGTTCTACTTCAATGTGTGGCGCCATTGCAAGGCTGTCCAGTAT
>CAIYIP010000019.1 GCA_903926285.1 uncultured Gammaproteobacteria bacterium | reverse complement strand
TTGTATGCACTGGTCGGTTACGAAGCCACGCCTTCACTATTGCAGGCTGGGGTGTATCTGCTCGCGGCGCTTCTGGTGTTGACCAGTCCACTGTTCCTGCTTGCCTGGAACCCAAAACAGGCAGAAGCATTATGAGAAACGTTTCTTCTTTTATGTCCAGCTCTGGGTATGTGCTGGTCATGTTGGTAGTTGCCGATCTGGCGCGCGCAGACGGTGCTGTTGTCGACAAGGTCTACCATCCCTATGTAGATGCGCTCGAAAAGGAAATCGAGCTGCGTTCCATTTTTCAGGACCCGCAGGAAGGTCTGAACACCCGGGCCCAGCGCCACCAGTTGTCTCTGGGTACTTCTATCGGTGAAAACCTGTTTGGCGAACTTTATGTAGTGGGCGGCAAATCACGCAGCGGTTCGTTGCATATTGATGCCTATGAAGCGGAGCTGAAATGGCAGTTAACAGAACAGGGCGAATACGCCGCCGACTGGGGCCTGCTGTTTGAATATGAAAATGAGACGAATGCCGACATCCAGGAAGTTACGCTCGGTATCCTGACGGAGAAGGAGTGGGGCAACTGGAGCGGTACGTCGAACCTGTTGCTGATCAACGAGTGGGGCGATGATATTGCCAGTGAATTTGAATCAGTACTTGCGCTGCAGGCGCGTTACCGCTTTTCCCCACTATTCGAACCCGGGCTCGAATTTTATGCCGGGCAGAATACGCTCGCCACAGGACCTGTTCTGCAAGGCACCGTGGCAACAGGAACACGCAAAGCTCTGCACTGGGAAGCAGGACTGCTGCTTGGCCTGGACGCGGGCTCGGCAAGCCAGACCTGGCGGTTCCAGATTGAATACGAGTTTTAGCGTGGCGTCCCGTCTCGCCTGCAAGCCAGAACTGTTGCGTCAATAGTCCTAAAATAATTCACCGTGCCACTTTTACTCTGCTTGTTACGCTTGTATTGTGCCGGCAGTCCTGGGGTCGCAGGATATTTACGGGAGTAGGGAATGGCTGGTGTTATCGAGACACTCGCAAATGCAGTCAGTTTCCGGCAGATCGTACTCCGGGACGGCGACAACAATTTCACTTGCACGGAAGTTGTGCATAAGGTGCAACAGCTTGCGCGCATTATTCGTAGGGCTGGCTACAGGCGTGTAGGCCTGCATGCGGACAATAGTGCAGCTTGGCTATTTGCAGATCTCGCCTGCCAGGAAGCCGGTGTGGTGTGTGTTCCTATCCCTTTGTTCTTTACTGCTGCGCAAAGAAAAGCCACATTGGATATCTGTGGCATCGACGCTTTGTTTACGGCAACACCCGCATTATTTGCCGAAGATTTCACGCTTGACGAAAAATTCACGGAGCTGCCACTGGCCCTGATGTTGTGCTCTACACCATCCAGGCCTGAGCTGCCGGCCGATACCAGCAAGATCAGTTTTACTTCAGGCGCCACCGGCAGTCCCAAAGGTGTGTGCTTGAGTGCTGCCCAACAGCTTGCGCAGGCCAGAGCGCTGGCCAATGCCATACAGCTGCAGACGCCCGTGCATTTATGTGTGTTGCCGCTGAGCAACCTGATGGAAAACATTGCGGGTGTTTACGCAACCCTGCAGGCGGGCGGTACGGTGATTATCCGAGCCCTGAGTGAACTTGGTTTCAGTGGCAGCCGCCTGACGGACCGGGAAAAGTTTTTGCACGCGCTCACCGAAGTGCAGCCCGATACACTTATGCTGACGCCCCAGTTGCTGCAGGTACTGGTGCATGCTGTCAACCAGGGTTGGGAATCTCCGCGAATGAAGTTTATCGCGGTAGCCGGCGGCATTGTATCGGCAGCACTGATCACTGAAGCGCGTGCGCACGAACTACCAGTTTATGAAGGTTATAGTCTCGCCGAAGGTGCTTCTCTGGTCAGTCTCAATACACCCAGAACGGATCAGGCCGGAAGTTGCGGCCTGCCATTGCAGCATGTCCACATTGAAATCGACTATTTTGAAATCACCATCAGTGGCAGCTCCATGCTGGGTTATGCAGGAGATCCTGTCAGTTGGAACCAGGGCAGAATATACACCGGCGACCTCGGCTACATGGACGACTGGGGCTTTCTGCATCTCACTGGGCGTCGCAACAATCTGCTGTTATCAAGTCAGAGGCAGCTTATTTCACCAGAGTCCGTGGAGAGTGAATTACTGTCTTCGCCAGTGCTGGCGGAAGCCATGGTACTCGGCAATTCCCGCCCTTATTGTGTTGCGCTGCTTGCGCCAAGTAATCCGCATTCATCGGACAGAGCAATCGACGCCGTCGTAGCTGCCACGAATGTGCGCCTGCCCGATCATGCGCAGGTAAAACAATGGCTGCGACTTGACAAGCCGTTTTCGGAAGATGCTGAATTGATGCTGGAAAACGGCCAGTTGTGCAGGGAGCGTATTGCGCTGAAGTATCAGGAACAGATCGCAGCGTTGTACAGAAGTGAGGAATAAACAGGTGTCGGATACGTGAGTCTAATGACAGCGCGCGCAAGATTGCTATATTTGTGATCGGGTTGATTGGCTGGTTCAAGCTGAGTCCTGCTCACCGAAAGCTAGTCTTCATGTTTGTCATATCTTGATACCGTCAAGCATTAACTGCAGTTCCTTAAATGGCAGTGGCTGGCTGAAATAGTAGCCCTGGTAGAACTGGCAGTTGAATTCGTGCATGCACTTCAGTTCGGCTTCGGTCTCGATACCTTCGGCAATAATCGACAGTTTCAGGTTGGTGCCTAGCACCATTATCGTATCAACGACCGCCCTGTTGGCAGAAGATGTATCGATATTGCGCACAAAGAGCTGGTCGATCTTCAACGTCTTTATCGAGAAACGCGTCAGGTAGGCGAGCGACGAATAACCGGTGCCGAAATCGTCGATTGTAGTGTCGATGCCTGCTTCTTTCAGTTCGTCAATAATCGTGATTGTGTCTTCGATATTTTTTATCAACGTGCTTTCGGTCAGTTCAATGCCAAACAGGCCAGGCCTGATGTTGTGTGCAGTGAGAGTCGCGAGCAGATTGCTGGTAAATTTTTCCTGCCCGAATTGAGTCGCGCTGACGTTAACTGAACATTTTTCAAATGCTGCTGGAAAGCCCTGCTTGTCGAGTATCGCAAGATCGCGGCAGGCCTGTTCGATCACCCAGTTGCCGAGCTTGAGCATCATGCCAGTTTTCTCGGCAATCGGAATAAAAATGGCGGGGGATACAAAACCACGATCCTGATTATTCCAGCGCAACAAGGCTTCCGCGCCCACACATTCGCCCCAGCTGTTGAACTGGGGCTGATAATACAGCTGAAATTGCTGCATCGTTTCTATGGCGCTCTGCAGTTCTTTTTCGAGTTCCAGTCGCATCTGGTAGCCAGACGAAAGTGTGCTGTTGTAGAACCTCGACGAGTTCGGGCCCTGAGTCTTGGCTTGGTACATCGCAATGTCGGCATGATGCAGGATCTGGTCGGCAGTCTGATCATTGAGGGGATACACTATCGCACCGATGCTTGGCGTAACATACAGTGTGTGATCGCCTACTTGCAGCGCTTCCGAAAACGCCTTATGGATTTTGTCCAGGACTGTTTTGACTGCATCCTTGCCGTTGTCTGTGCCAGCCTTGACGTTGCACAGCTGGATCACAAATTCGTCGCCGCTCAGGCGCGCAACCGTGTCTTCCTTGCGCGTGATCTGCTTGAGAATATCGCCAACTTTTATCAGCAACTGGTCACCAACGGCATGTCCAAGTGTATCGTTGATCGCCTTGAAGCGATTGAGATCGAGAAACAAAATGGCGCCCAGCAATTTGTGACGTTTGCAGTGGGCAAGGTCCTTGGCAAGATTTTCCATCAGCATGTGGCGGTTCGGCAGGCTGGTTAGGTTGTCATGAAATGCGTTGAAGCGAATCGCCTGCTCAACTTCGGTCCTGGACTGGATCGCGTACAGCAGATCTTCATGTTCAATGGAGGCCTGACAGCTGATGGTCAGTCTGTTGATGATCGGCAAGAGCAGTTTCAGGAAGTTGTCCTTGATCG
>CAIYIP010000018.1 GCA_903926285.1 uncultured Gammaproteobacteria bacterium | reverse complement strand
GTAGAAGGCATGCAGTTCGACCGCGGTTACTTGTCTGCTTACTTCATCAACAACCAGGACACCATGGCTGCCGAACTCGACAATCCGTTGATCCTGCTGGTTGAGAAAAAAATCACCAACATCCGCGAAATGCTGCCTGTTCTTGAAGGCGCTGCCAAATCCGGTCGCCCACTCTTCATCGTTGCAGAAGACGTTGAAGGCGAAGCGCTCGCAACCCTGGTTGTGAACAACATGCGCGGTATCGTTAAAGTAGCTGCTGCCAAAGCCCCTGGCTTCGGTGATCGCCGCAAAGCGATGCTGCAGGATATTGCGGTTCTGACTGGCGCAACTGTTATTGCTGAAGAACTGGGCCTCAACCTGGAAGGCGCTACTGTTACTGACCTCGGTTCCGCCAAGCGCGTAATCCTGACCAAAGACAACACCACCATCATCGACGGCGCTGGCGACAGCATCAAGATTGAAGGTCGTGTTACCCAGTTGCGCGCACAGATCGAAGAAACCACTTCCGATTACGACCGTGAAAAACTGCAGGAACGCGTAGCCAAACTGGCCGGCGGTGTTGCTGTAATCAAGGTTGGCGCAAGCACCGAAATTGAAATGAAAGAGAAAAAAGCCCGCGTTGAAGACGCTCTGCATGCAACCCGTGCAGCCGTTGAAGAAGGCGTGGTTCCTGGCGGTGGCGTTGCTCTGGTACGCGCCCTGCAGAAAATTGCTGGCCTGAAAGGTGACAACGAAGACCAGAACGTAGGTCTTGCGATTCTGCAGCGTGCACTGACCTCACCACTGCGTCAGATTGCTACCAACTCCGGTGATGACGCTTCCGTAGTTCTGGATAAAGTACGCAGCCTGACAGGCAACAATGGCTACAACGCAGCTACTGGCGAATACGGCGACATGCTGGAAATGGGCATCCTGGATCCTACCAAGGTAACCCGTTCTGCATTGCAGGCCGCTGGTTCAGTTGCTGGTCTGATGCTGACCACCGAAGCTATGATCGCTGAACATCCGGAAGAAAAACCGGCTGGCGGCGGTGGCGGTGGTGGCATGGGCGGAATGGATGGCATGATGTAAGCCATTGCTTCATCTTTGCAAAGAATAAAAAAAACCCGCTTTTGCGGGTTTTTTTATAGCTGGATAAACTGGGACACTGTTTCGCAAGATTCAGCAGTAGCTTGCCTGGTTGATTCACTGCTCATGAAAAGCCCTTAGCTCAGGCGAGTGCTGGTTTTGGAAAATCTCCCGAAGCGCCTGGATCAAAATCCCGCGTAGTTGAACTTGAAGCCAACATAGGTGGCGCGCCCGGCAGTGTGATAACCGATGATTTCCTGGTACTCGTTATCCAGAATATTTTCTACCCGGCCATAGATCTGTACGGCATCGTTGAGAGAAAAGTTGGCGCTCAAATCCAGCACAATAAAATCATCCAGCTTCACGAGAGTTGTGTTGCTTTCATCAACACTATTCTTGCCGATGCGATAAAACGCATTAACGTTCAGGCGGTTCTGCATGGCAAAAAACGAAGCGCCGAGATTCATCAGGTGCTCGGGGCGTCGCAGTCGCGGTTGGCCATTAGGTCGCTCGGTCAGGTTGTAGGTGTAGTTGGCATTGAGGCGCCAGTTTTCATTCAACAGGTAGTCGCCGGATAACTCCACGCCGTGTGAAGTGCTGGTGCCGGTGTCCTGCAAATAGCCACTGAAGGCATCGAGATCAAAATAGATTGCGTCTTCTACGTCCTGATCAAAATACACAGTTTCCAGGTGCAGTGCTTTTTCATTCCAGTATTCCACGCCAACTTCGTAACCCTTGCTTTGTTCCTGGCTCAACGTAACCAGCGACGCAGGCGGGTAGGCAAAAGCCCCTGTGTTGTAGGCAATCTCATAAGGGCTTGGTGCGCGAAAACCTGTGCCGTAACTACCCTTGAGCTTCAGGGTGGCATCACTATCAATATCGATAAGGTAGGCCGTGCTCAGGCGATAACTATTGTTGGTGCCGAAGTCATCGTTGTCATCGTGCCGGACGCCTGCCGTAAAAAACAGGCTGCTGGAATCATCGCTCAGGTATTCCAGAAATACCCCTTTGTTGTCGCGGCCAATGTCATTGTTAAACGCTTCTTCGAGGTCTGCACCAAACACAAGATCAAAACCAGGTAGGGCAGTTGCGCTGCCAAGGTATTCAAAGCGATTTATTTCTCCTGCGGAACTGAACGCAGGTACTCCTGCAGAAAGGTTTTCGCGTTCTGTTTCAGTTGTTGAATATGACACAGCGTGACTAAAACCTGTGCCTTTGAAGTTGAGTGCAACGCGATCAGCCTGCAGCCCGTATTGGTCAGTGCAGCTATGAACAAGTGTAAATGTGCTGTCGTAGCAACCATCAAATTCGTTGTCCCCCTCAACTTTTCTGTGCACCAGATCCAGACTGAATTTTTCAGAAATGTTAATTGTGCCGCCGGTGTGTATTGTTGTGTTGGAATAGCCATCAGTATCTTTCAACACAGTATCTGCAGTTTGTGAGTTAAAACCATCAGTTACAAAGTCTGTTACAGCCAGGAAAAAATTTCCGTGTCTATTGCCGCCTGCGACGTTGGCACCGTATTGTTGGGTAGCAAACTTGCCACCTTGTGCATCAAGAGCAAGCTGCAAACCTTGTTCAACCTGGCGCGAACTAAGGTTGACGATGCCGCCCGCATCGGCGCCATAACCCAGGCCTTGCGGGCCGCGCAGGATTTCCACTCGGCCCACAGAGTTGCTGAGAACATGTTCGAGTTGGGGGCCTACCTGCGTGCCGGCCGGATCGTATAAACGCAGGCCATCGAAAATTATCAGCGTGCGATAACCTTCTTCACCACGAATGCGTAGGCTGGTAGCTTTACCGGCACCACCTGCGCTGCTTGTGGAAATTGCGGGCAACTGCCGCAAAACATCAGTCAGTGCAAGATTGCCATGTGCTGCGATCTCTTCCGCATTGATCACCGCCATGGAGGTACCAACCTGCCGCAAGGCCTGCGGTATACGGCTTGAGGTCACGACAATTTCTTCAACTGACCTGGCAGCTTCCTGCTCCTGCGCTTGTGTATTGGTGTTAATAATGAAGCCACTTACGGCCAGCGCCATCAGTCGGTGAGCTTTTAAAAATTGCATTATTTTCTACTCTGATTCGGAATCCCGGGATGCAGGTTGGTTGAGCGACCGGTTTTAGCGCGAGTCGATCGAGCAGGAATTATTGCCTATGCAGCAGTCCACGGGTTGCATTTTTTGGTCTGCGCATCCTAATCGAGAATCGGTATTGGAATACATTCTTTTGTACATTGGTATTGATGCCGCTTCGCCGTTTTAGCGCAACTGGAGCTAAATACTTTTACCAAAAAAGCTGTCTTACGGCATGCGTGGTACATAACCATAATCTTCCGTGAACGCGGTGACTATTTGCTGCAGGCTCGATGCGTGGGCCTTTACCACACGTTTAGCTGCGGCTGTGCTGGCATTCCAGGTGCGCCAGTCGCTGGGCGTATCAGTAGCCCTTTCCATGTGCCATTTATCAAGCAGGTAGACGGCGATGGTGCACTGCTCAAGACGGTCAAATTGGTCAAGATGCGCC
>CAIYIP010000017.1 GCA_903926285.1 uncultured Gammaproteobacteria bacterium | reverse complement strand
GCTAGTAAAGTGAACCACATCCGAACCGCTAGAAATTCAACGCAACTCTCTATCTGCCAACATCTGCTGTTTGGCCCAGAGTTCACAATTTACCACTGCTGCAAGATCAGCTAATGCTATCCAGTCGAATAGGTTTCATAACCCAGCGCGCCGAGCACATTGCCATGAGTCTTGCCGTCTTCGCGCACAGCGGCCGAATAAATCAGCGCTCGCTGGCGATCGACGAGAGTTGAGGCATGAACGTACTGAAAGCCGCAGTCATCACCACTAGCAGTGCTCATCGCAAGTCTTAACCAGGGATCACTCGACTGATTGCCGTTGTTACGGTATTTGGAGGGCCTGCCCCGGGCGACAATTTCTCCTTTCGTGTTACACAAGATCAGATCGAAATAAACCCTATAGGCATTAGGAATGATTCCAGGCCGTTTGGTAGCAAAGGCAAGTGAATCCTGATCCTGGGCGGTCAGGGCCTCGCATGTTGGTTGCAATGTCGTTGCTGATAATTTTTAATTCTTCAATGTCCTTGGTGGTGTCGTTGCGCATTTTGTCAGTGACGGCGGTGGTTTTATCCGATAAGGATTTGATTTCGCCCGATACCACCGCAAACGCCTTGCCAGCTTCGCCAGCCCTGACTGCCTCGATTTTTGAATTGAAGGTAATCATGCGCTTCGTCAGGTTGATGTTGCGGATCTGTTCGACCGAGTTCGTCATCGTAGTCGACATGTCGAATAACAGACGCTGGATTTAGCCGTATTCGCTGCCGGCATTTTTGCTAGCTGTAGTGGCGCTGTTCTTGTCGGACCAGGTTTCCGACGTTGCCTTCTTGGTAAAAGTCGCCAGGATAGCCAGAAATCGACACTGGAATACACCTCTCTTGTGCGAGGCATATTGGTTAATGTTATTTTGCTGCCACAGTTTAATCCTCTGACTATTCTGAGTGATTCTTTCGTCAGAATGCTGGTAAAAATCATAAATTTATTGCCGATTTTACATGTGCACCACAACGCAGCGAAAATAGCCGAAAAAGCATTGGAAGAGTGCAAAAAACCCGCTTTTGAGTCATCTGGTTGTTACAATCCAGACTTGGTACGTACCTTCACCAGTGCATAAAGCACGGTGACCTATATGACTGCTCCCTATGCCATTGCATTACATTTCAGCGTACCCGGCAGACCTGCAGCAGCAGGTGCAACAGATGATCGATGAAAATCGTCTGCAGCCATTTTTACTCGACAAATATCCAGCGCCTCATAACATTGCAAACGATACTCATCTGCGTGAATACGTAATGGCTATCAAGAATACCTATCTGAAAAAATCCGAACCCCTCAGTAAGATTGTGTACGACAGCCGCATTCACGTAATCAACAATGCGCTTGGGTTGCATACTTTTGTGTCGCGTGTACAAGGCGATAAATTGAAGAGCAAGAATGAAATCAGGGTCAGCACCGTGTTCAAGAAAGCACCAGAGGCTTTTCTGAAGATGATCGTGGTGCATGAACTCGCGCATCTGCGGGAAAAGGCACACAACAAAAACTTCTATCAGTTGTGCGAACACATGCTGCCCGATTATTACCAGCTCGAGTTTGATGCGCGTCTCTATCTGATTCAGCTGGAACTTGGCGGCGGTATGTATGGCTGATTCCGAGGTTTTGAAGGTATGTATCAGGGACAGTATGTGGACATCAATTTTATTTCTGATTGTGGGGCTTTTGTTTGCAAGCTCGACTACCTCGACGAAGGCAGCCGAGACTGCTGCTGAAGTAGACGCACGTGCCGCAGTTGTCGCTTATTTTCTCGGAGGTGATGAGCCCACTGTTGAAGCCGCCAGTTGGAGCTCGGAAAAACAACTCAATGTGGGCGTGCACTACATGGGCGGTCAGGAGAACAATTTTGCGCGTTATGTCTGTAGCGTTCTTCGCAAACGCGGACTGGGCGCTGGTGCTCGAGTCAATGTAGTTGATATCAACACAATGAGCCTCGATCCGAAACAGTGGGAAGTCGTCGGCGAGGCCACTTGTAAAGAGTAAAATCTCGCTGCAGCAAACAGCCTGGAGGAGTTGACGACAGGAAGTTGATCGCATATGTCTTCTTCACCACAGTCACCTGCAGCCTGGAAAACTAATTCCTGTTTTCTGCCTGTTGCAGCAGGCGCTGACTGTCTTCGGCAAGTTTTGCATCGGGTCCCGCAAAACTCATTGCGCGCCGCGCCAGTCCTGCGGCATCACTAAAACGTTCCTGTTGATAACGAATAGTCGCAAGTCGGTACCACAGATGGCCATCACGTGGGCTGATGCGCAGTGCGCGTTCACACAACGCGGCTGCCTGTTCCAGCTGCCCTGCTGCCATTGCCGTATCAACTGAAGCGAGCAGCGTAGAAGAGGGTGTGGCAGCTCTTGGCGGCGGTGGCGCTGGTTCTGGTTCTACAGGTAGAACAGGCGGTACGGTTTCAGGTGCTGGTGGCAAAGGCAGTGATGGTGGCGGCAACTGGGGTTCGGGTGTTGGAAGTATAACGCGGCCTTCCACAGGCGCAGGTGTCGACAGTGGGGGCTGCAAGCTTGTACATGCGCTCAGTACAGCAACAGAAACAAGCATCAGCAGACGCAGCATCATTGGCCCTGACTCCTGAAACGATCGATGATCCGCTCGAAAAAAGAATCTGTAACTTCGCAGCTGAAATCCACATCCGGCATACGGTCTGACTGAAATGGCAGTGACTGTGTGACGCCGCAATTGCGCTCTGCTGGATCGCGCACAGCCTGGAGTGGTACGGCGTCCATTACAATGTCGGCAGGTGGAAAACTCTGGCGCGGCTGAATGTCTAGCAAGGCCATCATGTCGGTCCACACGCGCAGTGCACCGGTAGCGCCTGTGAGACCTGATTCGCGATTATCGTCGTAGCCAAGCCACACCACACCAACAAGGTCGTCGCCAAAGCCTGCAAACCAGCTGTCGCGCAAATCATTGGTTGTGCCGGTTTTGCCAGCCAGCGGCATATTGCGCGCGAGCCTTGGTACTGCGGTTTTACCAGTGCCGCGTGCAAAAACTCCCTGCATTGCATATTCGAGCAGATAGACCGAAGCAGGATCGACTACTTGCTCGGTTTCGATGCCATACCATGCGAGCGGATCGCCACCGGCAGTTGTTACCGCTTCAACTGCGCGCAAGGGTGAGCGAAAGCCGTTGCTCGCGAGTGTCTGGTACATCTGCGCAACTTCCATAGGACTCATGTTGACTGCGCCAAGCAGT
>CAIYIP010000016.1 GCA_903926285.1 uncultured Gammaproteobacteria bacterium | reverse complement strand
TGCTGCGTGTCCAGCGTGCCATCTTCACCCTGCTGCACCGCCAGCGCCCCGACGTTCCAGTCACCAACCCTGCCGGTCATTTTTAGGCCGGCATTGATATCAACCGGCTGCCCTGTTCGGCTCAAACCAATGCGGCGGGAATAAAACGGGATGCCATTCTGGTTGTTGTTGAAGTTGCCGCCACCGCCCCCGCCACCACCTCCGCCTCCAGTGCCACCACCGCCCCGACCGCCAAAGGCAAAAATATCGACATCCTGCAGAAAGAAGTCACGTTTTTCCGGGAAGAACAGCGAGAACCGTGACAGATTTACCTGCCTGTTATCCACCTCAGTTGCGGAGAAATCTGTGTTCAGGGTGATCGCGCCGGTCAGGTTGGGCGTGAGCTTGTAAAATACGTTCAGCGACGGGTCAACACGTTGGTCGGAAGTTTCGTTGATGTAGTTTTGGTTCGCCGCCACTGCGATGGATGGAATGATATCAAGGCCAATGCCCTGCTTGATATCGCGAATGCCGGAAATCAGGCCAGTCGTCGACGGATTGATATTGCGGTTGAAGGACGACCAGGCAATTTCTTCCCGTTTGCGGGAAATAGTACGGGCAATGGTAAATCCCCAGTCTTCAGTAGTGGGATCAAAATTTAAGGTGTTGAAGGGTATCGCCACTTCGGCTGTCCAGCCCTGGTCATCAATGCGGCTCTCGACCTGCCAGATGCCATTCCAGTCGCGGTTCAGCGTATTGGGGTTTTCATACACGCCCTGGCCCCGGATTCCGTTCGGATTAACCTGAAACGAATAACCGGTACGACCATTGTTGAAGGTATCCAGAATAAACTCAAAGGCATCGTCGAAACCCAGGCTTCCACCCTGCATCATCTGGCGGGCACTGATCCCGGAAGGCTCACTGTCAAATAAACGCGCGCCGACATAAAGAAAACGCTCGTTGTAGGCCAGATAGAATTCTGAACGTTCAGTCGGCTCGCCATGATCGAGGGGCTGGAACTGGTGCATGTCGGAAATCACGGTCGCATTACGCCAGATTTCGTCATCCAGGATGCCGTCGATCTCGGGCTCCAGTTCGGTGCGGTGTATGGCAACATTTTTGCGACTGCCAGTTTCCGTTACGCCAGTTTCAGTTACTGACGGGTTGGCAGCTGCAGCAGGCGCCTGGCCAAAGGCGACCTGATCAGCAAGGACTGCCAATAGCAGGATTGGGATAATGCTTAACTTCATAGGGTGGATCACATGGCCATAAAGCGAGCGAGTATAGTTAGCCCGCACCATCCGAGCAAAGCTATTGACCCTCCAGACATTAAACTTCCTCTGAACTTCCTCGCTTGGTGGCGGCGTTAACCCGACGAAAGATCTTTCCATTTTGATCTTGACGCCTATTTCCGCTTGATCTCGATCATGTTTGGTATATCGAAATATTTTTCTGTATCCGGAAATGTAATTTACCAACGAAATTCTATGCTAGGCTCGGCGCGCCCTGCTTTTCATCTTGGCAGTGGTACATTCCAAAACAATTATTGAACTTGAAAACAGAAAGGGGGGGTATCAATGAAAACAACAGCATTCAGCAGATCCAGAAGCAAACTTTATCTCGCAATAACCGCGACTCTCGCTACATTCGGCGCTTCACTCGCCACCGCCCAACAAAACGCGGCACCCGATGTGGAAGAAATCCAGATCACCGGTTCCAGGGTTCGCCTGCAGGACGGCATGACTGCACCCACGCCGGTCACTGCGATAACCGCCGCGGAACTCAATGATTTTGACCCGGGCTCCACCGTAGCTGCCCAGCTCGATGATCTGCCACAGTTCTTCGATACCCCCAACGCACAGCGCGGTGGCAATGCCATCAGCACCACTGGCGGCGGCTCCTATCTCAACTTGCGCGGCATGGGCCTCAACCGCACACTGGTCCTGCTCGATGGCACCCGCGTGGCACCGGCCGACGCCCAAGGCAGTGTCAACGTGGATTTGTTCCCGAGCGCTCTTATGCGTCGTATCGACGTAGTGACCGGCGGGGCCTCGGCCGCCTATGGCGCCGATGCAGTAGCGGGTGTCGTCAACTTTATTCTCGATCGTGAATTCGAGGGCCTGCGTACTCGTGTGTCGACCGGCGTCACCGAAAAGATAGACGGCGAGAACTACAATTTCAGCGTGGCGGGCGGCAAATCCTTCATGGATGACCGCCTGCATTTCATTGGCTCGGTCGAAGCCAGGAAGATTGATCAGATCGGCCCGGACAGCAGCGATCGTCTCGACAACTGGAAAGACTGGGGCCTGGTGCGCAACCCGGCCTGGGTTTCAGCTACTGCCACACCTGGCGTGCCACTGCGTATTACGGTGCCTTATGTGTTCAGCGCACAGTCGGCTCCGCAAGGGCTGATCACCACGGCGACACCCGGCTTCGCTTATCGCAACTGGACCTTCACTGACGACGGCAAGGGTATCCGGCCTTATTCCTTCGGCAATTACCTGTCCATTGCAGGCGCGGGCGCGCAGAACAACCAGTCCGCCGGCCAGGAATACAATTACTACAACGAAGCTGCCTTCCGCGGCCCGCGTGGCAATGAAGTTGATCAGCATTCGGGTTTCGCTGGCCTCAAGTTCGACGTCAGCGACCGCTTGACGCTGACAGCACAAGCCGCTCTTGGCCGCAGCGAAACTGCGCTGCATGGCCAGCGCTCCAACATGTCCATTGCGGGCGCGTTGTACGGCTGGACCATCTACCGCGAAAACCCCTTCCTGCCCGCGCCGTTGTCTGCCGAGATGGATCGGCTGGGCCTGCCCAGTATAACGATGTCCGAAATCAACCAGATTGGTGGCCCCGGGCTTATCAATATCTACGACAACCGCTCCGATATCAGCACTCAGCAGCAGCACATGCTTACGGTCGGTTTCGATTTCGATATCGACGACAACTGGAAGCTGACCGGCAACTATCAGTACGGCAAATCGGAAGTGTCCACCGGCGTGCGCAACATCCCACTGCTCGACAAGTTCTTCCTGGGGATGGACTCCGTACGCGATCCCGCTACGGGCAATATCGTGTGCAACATCTCCGTGCGTAACCCGTCGACCGCCGAGCTGGCCAGTTTCATGCAGGGGAAAACACTGCCCAGCCCGGGGAACATCCTGGGAATTACCGCCACCTCACCGATTGGCCCCTACAACCCAAAAGACTGTGTACCCTGGAATCCCTTTGGTCTCGGCAATGCCAACAAGGCCGCCAAGGATTGGATTCTCAGCGATCCAGTGAAGACTGCTGAACGCCTGCTGGAACAGGATTTCGCCGAATTGCTGCTGACCGGTGCATTATTCGAGGGGTGGGCAGGTCCGGTGTCGTTGGCGGCAGGTTTTACCTGGCGCGATGAAACATTCGACCAGGACAACCAGCCTGCGTTCGCAGAGCGCGGCGTTCTCAACGCGCCCCCACTCGGCATCCGCGGTATTCCGCTCGGTTTCGCCAGTGTTGGTAACTGGTCTATCCATCCGTTCTCCGCACTCGGCACAGGCAATGGCGCGCGCGACGTGTGGGAAGCGTACGCAGAGGTGAATGTACCGCTGATGCAATGGGACAGCGGGCAGAATGTCAGCTCGTCCATCGCCTACCGCAGTTCCGAGTATTCGATGTCAGGCCGGCAGGAAAGCTGGAAACTCGGGCTTGATGCGCAACTGCTCGAATCGCTGCGCTGGCGTGCCACCAAGTCGAGCGACATCCGCGAACCAAGCTTTGCTGAAATCTTCCTCGTCAGTACTGGCGGCGGTGCGGTTATCGACCCCTTCCGCGGAAGCGAGAACAACAACGGCCTCACTGCACCGGCAACGCCGAACTTTGGTCTCGTGCCCGAAGTCGCCGACACCATCACCACTGGTTTTGTCTGGCAGCCGAAGTTCGCCGAGTGGATTGACGGTCTGCAGGTGTCGCTCGACTGGTACGACATCAACCTGACCGACGCCGTCACCCTCTATGGCATCCAGCGCATCGTGGACGATTGTTTCGCCACCCGTGCCGCCAGCGTGTGTGACCTGATCGTGCGTAACCCGAGCACCAACGGCGGTGTTACTCCCGGCCTCATCTCGCTGATCCAGAACCAGAACATCAACGCCGCCAAGGCAGAAACACGTGGGGTGGATTTCGAGGCCAGTTACCGTTTCGATCCTGATTTCTTCGCAGGCCAGGAAGAATCGTTCTCGGCCCGTGCACTGGTCGGCTATCTCGGCGAAAACTCCACCACGTCCGCCGTTGGTACCGTGCAGGATCTTGCAGGCAGCCAGACACGTCCGGAATATTCCGCTGTTGTCACCGGCACCTACAACATCGGCGCCTGGGGTTTGATGTTGCAGTCCAACTACTACGACAGCGTGATGAACAACATCACCTTCGTGGAAGGGCGCGACATCGATGACAACTGGATCGCGTCGATGACGACGTTCAACTCGGCCATTTCCTACCAGGGTCAAATGCAGAGTGGCTCCACTTGGCGTGCGTCGCTGAACATCACCAACATGTTCGACAAGGAGCCGTCGATCGTTCCTGGCGCTAATGGCCAGAGCATCATCGCGGGGCATGACGCCTTTGGTCGTCGTTATCAGCTGAGCCTGAACATGGACTTCTAGTCCATTAGAGTATCGCTGCTGTACTGCAAAGGTCAGGCCCCAAAGGCCTGACTTTTTTTATGCTTGGCGCTTTACCGCGTCAACCGCTCACCACGACATAACGCACACTGCCAATCTCAAACCCAGTCACTTCTTGCAAACCCATTGCAACATGCGCCTTCCGCGAAGCATGGTTGTTTTCCCGAATGAATGACATGACCGGCGCGTGCTGCATGTGTGCACGCTGGGCGACAAACATGGCTGATGCAACGCCACGACCACGAAATTCCTGTGCGACACAGATAGGGCCATGCAGATAGGCACCTGGATTGGGGCAGACTTTCAGCATGGCCTGAATGATGGGCACATGAGCCTGCGCTTCGCGTGAGGTAAACGCAACATATCCGATAACGCGGCTGCTGCTTCGTGCCACGATCAACGAACTATTGTCGATGGCTTGCTTGAACCATTGCTGCGTGAATCGTGCGGAAAGACTGCCGCCTTGCTCCGGCTGATTTTCTTCCTGGACACGAAGGATGTCCTCGATATCCCCATCACTTGCCAAACCAACATCGAGGTCTTCCAGCACAGCAGCGCCATGGTAGTTGTCATGCATACTGAGTCCTCCTTGCGCGAAATGTTGCTCTTCAAAAGCGGCGTCGAGCAACCAGAGGCCGTCAACACTGCGGCTTATTCGTGCCGCAAAGCTTCAATAGGATCCAGTCTCGCTGCGCGTCTGGCGGGCACATAACCAAACACTACTCCCACCAGCGCCGAAAACAGGAAGGCAAACATCACCACCGAGGGACTAACAATAAACGGAAAACTCAAGGCCTGCGAAGCCGCATAGGATGCCAGCAAGCCAAGAGCGACACCAATCACCCCGCCCAGCGTTGTCAGTATGACCGCTTCCACCAGAAACTGCGCCAGCACTTCTTTTTCGAGCGCGCCGATTGCCAGGCGGATACCGATTTCGCGCGTGCGTTCGGTAACAGAGACCAGCATGATGTTCATGATGCCGATACCGCCTACCACCAGGCTGACCGCGGCGATGGCGCTGAGAAAAAGCGTAAGCACACCGGTGATGTTGGAAAGCACTCCCGCAATTTCGGTCGGATCCATCACGCGAAAATCATCGGCATCCTGCACGCCGATGTTGCGGCGATCACGCATTAGTTGTTCCACGCGCACCTTGACTTCGGCATTGTCGGCCCACGAGGCCACCGAGGCGCTGATGGCAGTGATGTCTTCGTTGCCAATCAAACGGCTTTGCACGGCACGCAAGGGTGCGAGGATAACGTTGTCCTGATCGTTGCCAAAACTGGACTGCCCCTTGGATTCGAGTTCGCCCACCACTTCGCAGGCTGCTATGCCGATGCGAATGGTGCTGCCCACTGGATCCACCGCACCAAACAATTCTTCGCGTACAGTCTTGCCGATGATGCACACCAGCCTGCCGCTCTGATAATGCAATTGATTGAATACACTGCCGCGTACCACTGCCATGTTGCGTACCGGAAAATATTCCTCAGTCACACCAGTCACACTGGTTTGCCAGTTGTTATTGCCGAACACTGCCGTTACCGAGCTGCTAACTGAGGGCGATACTGCATCAATACCACTCACTTCGCGCGCCACAGCTTGTACATCTTTCTGGTTAAACTGGCGAATGGCCGAGCCACCTTGCGGTCCGCCCTGATTGCTACCGGGATTGATGAACAGCAATTTATCACCCAGGCTCGACACCTGTGAGGTTACGCTCAGGCTCGCGCCAGTGCCCATTGTGACAACGGCAATTACCGCAGCTACACCAATCACAATACCCAGCATCGTGAGCAGGGAGCGCATCAGGTTACGACGCAAGGCCCTAAAAGCCAGTAGCAGAGTGTTCCATATCATCGCGCCTGCGCTCCTGCTATGGGTCGGTCATAGGCAATCTTGCCATCGCGAAAATGCACTTCGCGCTGGGCGAACGCGGCAATTTCGTTACTGTGGGTGACCATCACAATAGTGAGGCCCTGCTCGCGGTTAAGAGAAGTCAAAAGCTGCATGATCTCTTCACTCTTGGTCGTGTCGAGGTTCCCGGTGGGCTCATCCGCAAGCACCACCGCTGGTTTGGTGACAATGGCACGTGCGATCGCCACACGCTGTTGCTGACCACCCGAAAGTTCGCCAGGCGTATGCTGCTCGCGGCCCTTGAGACCCACTTGCGCCAGCGCTTCGAAGGCGCGTTTGCGTCGTTCGGCAGCGGGAACACGGCGATAAATCAGCGGCAATTCGACATTTTCCAGTGCTGTGGTGCGGTTGAGCAGATTGAAGCCCTGAAATACAAAGCCGATAAAGTGCCTGCGTAACAGAGCGCGTTGTTCGCGCGGCAGATAAGCAACGTCCACACCCTGAAAAAAATAATGGCCGGCAGTGGGGCGGTCGAGACAACCCAGCACATTCAAACAGGTTGATTTGCCCGCGCCACTTGGCCCCATCAAGGCTACGAACTCACCCTGCTGCACGGTGAAGTCAATGTTATTGAGCGCTTTGACTTCCGATTCACCGCTGCCGTACACGCGCGCCACACCCTGCAGTACGATGGTGGGAATAGGGCCTGCGTCTGGTGCCAGTATTGCCGCAGTCATTGCCATCAGAATGGTCCTCCACCGCTGGCTTGCGACCGTGCTTCGCGCTCAATGTCTACAATTACAGCGGTATCGGTAGTGATATTGCCACCGCTGATCTCCGAAAACTCGCCATTGGTGAAACCCACAGTCACCGGAATCGACACTGCCGAGCCATTCTGCTCCACCCATACTTTCTCTCCCGCAGCTGCGGTCAGTGCCGCTTCTTCGGTTGGCAAGAAGCGCAGTGCTTGATTCGGCACCAGCAGCACATTGTTCATTTCGCTCACCAGAATATCAGCGGTGGCCGTCATGCCTGGCCGCAATAACAGGTCAGGGTTATCTACCGTTAACACAGTTTCGTAGGTGACAATGTTGTTCACTTCGCGCGGGTTGAAGCGCACCGAGGTGATGCGGGCTTCAAACTCGCGGCCCGGAAATGCGTCCACACGAAATGTGGCCTGCTGGCCTTCCCTTACCTGACCAATGTCAGATTCATCAATGTCGAGATGCAACTGCATACGTTGGAGATCTTCGGCCACAATAAACAGTACCGGTGCTTCAAATGCTGCCGCCATGGTTTGGCCTGGGTCAACTTCACGGGAAATAATCACCCCATCTATCGGTGAACGAATCACGGCTTTGGCAAGCGCGGTTTGTGCTTCTTTCAACGAGGCCTGATTGGCGGTGACCTGCGCGTTGGCACTTTGCACTGCGGCTTCGGCACGCAGTGAGGCCGCTTCATCAGTTTCCAGACTTTGCACAGAAACCAGATTACGTTTGGCAAGTTCTCTCGAGCGTTCAGTTTTGGCGCGAGCTTCAACAACGGTTGCCTCGGTTTGCGCTAGCGAGGCTTGCGCGACTGCCAGTGCGGCGCGGGAAGAAGCAAGACGTGCATCCAGCGTTTGGGTATCGAGCTGGGCAATGATCTGCCCTGCGGTTACCACATCGTTAAAATCCACGAACACATCTTGAATAATGCCCGACACCTCGCTACCTACATCCACCTGATTGGTTGGCTGCAGGGTGCCAGTAGCAGTTACGGTAACTATCAGCGCACCACGTTGGGCCGGCTGGGTAACGTATTGCACTTGATCGACCGCAGGGGCGCCGCTGCGCAATATTACGAATCCCGCCACAGCCACCACAGCAATCGCCACACCCCAGCGCAAGCCGGAGTTTTTGCGTTTACCGTCCAGACCCAGAGTATTGATTACCTCATCCTGTGCATTACTCATATACATTACCTTGTTGAACTACTTTTTCCGGGGGTGCAATTCAGGGCCTCTTCGTGAGAGGGCCGTTTCGAGAGTACTTTCTTGAGGGTGAAGAGTGCAGCATCTACTGCCGTACATTCAGTTGCGCTCAAGGGTGCCAGCATAGTGGCCACATGCTGTTCGGATTTTTTCCTGAAACTCGCAAGTTTCTTGCGCCCGGCGGGGGTTAAATCGTGCAGGGTGATGCGGCGGTTTTCTTCGGGAGTCCAGCGCTTGATTAAGCCCTCGTTGACCAATACTGACACCGATCTGGAAACGGTAGGCAATTTAACTGCCATATGTTTGGCCAAATCGCTCAAGGTACAAACCTTGAAACCAATGCGCATCAAAATACC
>CAIYIP010000015.1 GCA_903926285.1 uncultured Gammaproteobacteria bacterium | reverse complement strand
TGCGTTGAATGCGGTGGGCCAGTTTAATAACCCCGCCTTCATTCTTTTGTTCAAGGGCAGCAACTTCAACGCCACAGGCGCGCGCAAATCCTTCTGCTGCCTTAGTTGGTCTACCGTCTGGGGCAAAGGCGGCCTGAAGAGTTGGTCCTGTTTTTTCCACCATGGCGTCGGCTTGCTCGGTTGCCAATTGGTGAATAATCATGGCTAGACGGCGTGGCGTCGCAAAAGGCTCTATGGCGGTGAATTCAAGACCAGCCTTTTGCAGCAATGACGACATAGCGGCTACAAACGCATCGGACAGCGATAGTAGTGCCTTGGGGGGCAATTCTTCCGTGCCAATCTCAATCAAAAAATCATCTTTATGCATGGTTGGTTTTCTCCAGACATTCCTGGCGCAGCGCTTCTGGTGCGAGCGGAAAACCTAAACTTGCCCTTGAATCGTAATATGACTGCGCAACCAAGCGGGCCAAAGTTCTAACGCGCAAAATAAAACGCTGACGTTCAGTAACTGAAATTGCCGACCGCGCATCCAGCAAGTTGAAGCAATGTGATGCCTTGAGCACCTGTTCATAAGCTGGTAATACTAGTTTATTATCGATCAAACTAAGGCACTGACTTTCATAGTCGGTAAAATTCCGAAAAAGCAACTCGGTATTGGCTTGTTCAAAATTGTAAGCAGACATTTCAACTTCGTTCTGATGGAAAACATCGCCATAGGTCACCGTCCCGTTTGGGGTATTGGCCCACACGATGTCGAAAATGCTGTCCACGCTCTGCAGATACATGGCCAGGCGTTCTATGCCATAGGTAATTTCGCCACTGACTGGATAACACTCGAGGCCGCCGACCTGCTGAAAATAAGTGAACTGTGTAACCTCCATACCATTGAGCCAGACTTCCCACCCTAGTCCCCATGCCCCCAATGTTGGGGACTCCCAGTTATCTTCGACAAACCGGATGTCATGAATACTGGTATCAATGCCAAGGTACTTCAGCGACTCGAGATAGAGATCCTGAATGTTGAGAGGTGACGGTTTGAGAAGGACCTGAAACTGATAATAATGCTGCAGCCGCATTGGATTTTCGCCATAACGACTGTCGGTAGGACGCCGGCACGGCTGAACATAAGCGGTGTTCCAGCTTTCGGGACCAATGGCTCGCAAGAATGTTCCTGTGTGAAAAGTGCCGGCTCCTACTTCAAGATCCAGGGGCTGGACAATGACACAGCCTTGATCGGCCCAGAATTGTTGCAGGGCTAGAATCAGCCCTTGAAAGGTTGAAACATCAACAGACTTAGCCAAAAAAAACTCCAGTTAGCACCTTATCGGGTACCATTACAGCCTTGAAAACAGACAGCTATTATCCAGAAAAGGTCTGGTGATAGCGAGTGCCAGGCCACTTTCAGCGTCGAGTAAACATACCCCAATGCTCCTGTTTCCAGTACCTGATAAATACACCCCTGTATGAAGTCTGCACTGACAATCCTACTGTTAAGGATGTTCGCCTTTCTGCCCCTCTTAGTGGCACGAAAAATAGGCGAATGCTCAGGCAGTATTTGCTGGCTGTTGAATACACGGATGGCTCAGACGACAAGGACCAATCTTGCTCTATGCTTTCCAAATCTGGATCAAAAAGCACGCAACACACTTGCACAGAAGAGTCTCCAACACACTTTTCAAACCATCTTCGAAGCAGGTGCAATCTGGTTATGGCCGGCTCCCAAAACACTTGAACTAGTCCTCGCAGTTGAGGGCCTCGAACTGCTGCAGAATGCCAAAGCGGCGGGAAAGGGCGTGCTTGTGCTAGCGCCACACATCGGCAATTGGGAAACTCTGGGGCTTTACCTCAATACTTGTGGCTGCGGGCCAACAAGCCAGCTTTATCAGGCGCTGGAATCCAAATCCCTGGAAGCCGTTATTCATAAAGCTCGCAGCAGGTCTGGCGCCAGGATGGTCGCAACCAACGACAAAGGTATCGCTGAGTTACTGCGCACGTTAAGAAAAGGGGAAATTGTCGCAATTCTGCCCGACCAGGTGCCGATTGCCAGTGGAGGGGAGTTCGCGCCCTTTTTCAGTATGCCCGCGCTGACAATGACCCTTTTAAACAAGCTTCAACAAAAAACCGGCGCGGAGGTTGTTGTTGCCTGCGCGATACGAGACAAACAGAATAACAAGAACGGTTTTGTTATCAAATTCACAGCCCCGGAGCCCGGAATATATGCTGAGCATATGTCCGATGCATTGGTCGGAATGAATCGCTCTATAGAAAAAGCCGCCACCAAGCATCCGGAGCAGTACCAGTGGGAATATAAACGTTTCAAACGTCAGCCAGAAGGAGTCGCCAAGGTTTATTAAACCGCCTCCCGGAACGAAATCCACAAAAACTCTAAGCCGGGTTGCCGCGGCATCGTCCTGTAGATAGAGATCAACGACTTAAGAGAAAGCAAACCCAACTTAAAATAAACGGTCGGCCTCAGCAATCCTGTTTTTATCAACTAAAAAGTATTACGTGAGCGTCGGTTTGCAAAAGCAGGTCATCATGGGAAATCAATACCTGATGCTTGCGGACAATAGCACCAATAGTCGAGTCCTTCGAGTGGACCTCCCTGTTCTGCGCGAACAGCAACCAATTGAATTTTGCCATTGGCCCAGTCAAGCACCTGCAAGGATCCAGGGAGTGCCAACGAATTTTTGCTGTAATGAGAAACGATCCGTTGCGCACTGATCACTACATCAAACGGAAACGCGTTACTGCCGAAGAGTTTATCTACATTAATTTAAGAGTTTGAGCGTATGCGCCAGACCCTTTTCAGCGTACGGAAGAGCAAGTATGCAGCCTGACAAGCGACCAGATTTACTTAATCCGAGTCCGTCACGGCTATTAACATATCGCCATCTTCCGCACCGGCGGCCCTGCGCAGTACATCCAGAAATGCAGGTTGTCAAACCATCGTTCCAATA
>CAIYIP010000014.1 GCA_903926285.1 uncultured Gammaproteobacteria bacterium | reverse complement strand
CTTCTTCTGGTTTTGTTTCAGGTTTATTCTCGCCACATCAAAAATCATCCGGTTTCGGCGTGTTAGTGTGTCGCCGAAGTGATCGCCCGTGCTGTAGACCTCGTTGCAGAACGGATCCGTACACTGGGTGTTTATGCCCCTGGCACTTACAAGGCCTTGAGCAGCTTGAGCAACATTAGGGACACCGAAGAAATTCCTGCAGCCGCGTCCATGCTGGTGCTCTTGACCAAGGCCCATGAACAATTGGTTAAAACCTGCCGCAAAGTATTAAAAGTTGCCCAAAAAGCTCACGATGAGTCCACCGCTTCTCTGGTTTCAGACCGGATGGTGCTTCAGGAAAAGATAATACTTTCGCGCTTCAACAAGCGTGATGCCAGTGCAATAAACCCTGCACTCCACGCAAGAAGACAGATTCCCGCAAGCACAAAATCCGGCATGGCTGGAGTACGTCCACTGACAACATCCGCAAGCAACATATTCTGGCCCAGCATCGGTACCAGGCTCATCCAGAGTTCCCGGCCGTTGTTGTTCAGCGTGTTATAGAGAAATGGCAGCATCGGCAGCAGTGACATCAGTCCGATGTAAACCTGCGCGTCCTTGAAAGACCTGGCAAAAATGCCGATGAATATCTGTAGAGAAGTGGCAAACAAGGCCAGCGGTATGGTCACGAGCAGAATACCGGCAACTTCATTGGCACCGATATAAAAACTGATACCGAGCATTTCCAGCGGCAACTGACTCAACGCCAGCACGTTCAGTGCCATCACCGTAATCAGTCCCATAATGGAAAATAATGCCGCTGCCAGCCATTTACCGATGATCAGCTGGCTACGCTGCACCGGATTCACGAGCAGAGGCTCGAGCGACTTGCGCTCACGCTCTCCCGCAGTTGCATCCACTGCGATGCCAACGCCACTCATGAATGCTGCCATGATCACAAACATCGGAATCATGTTGAGCAGCGCCTGCGCACGTGCCTGATCACTCGCAACATCAATACGACCAACATTGACTGGGCGCGCGACAGCAGGATCAACGCCCCTGAGCATAAGCCGCAACACCGATGTTTCCTTGCCCCAGGCTTCAATCAAGTTTTGTACCCTCGCCACTTTGATGCCACCACCCGTCCGGGAACTGTCATGATGCAATTCAACATTAACTGTTACCGATGCGGCCACTTGCCGCGCAAAATCGGCCGGGATCAATAGCGCAAAATCATAATCACGATTTTCTATGGCAGTTTTTAACTGGACGCTGGTTGCAGCACTGAAACCGTTATTACTTACATCCAGGTCAAGTGGCTTGATACTTATGCCGTTCTGCTGCATGAAATCGATCAAGTCCGGCGCAAATTCTGCTCCCGCTACAGGCAGCTCGATATCAAGTGCATCTTCGCCAAGATCAATAATCTTGTTGAACATGAAATAGATCAGCAGAGGCGCAAGCACTGGAAATAGAAACAGGGATAACACCGCCCTGCGATCCCTTGAGGCATCGCTGAGTTCCTTCAACAGGACTACGACAAAGGATTTCATGCGCCAGTCCCAGTCACACTGACGAAAGCATCTTCAAGTGTATTCTGGCCTGTTTGCTTTATCAGTAAATCAAGGGTTCCCTGAAACAGCACCTTGCCGCCTGCAATCACAATTACTTCGTCACATAGCGCACTGACTTCCTGCATGATATGGGACGACAGCAGGATACATTTGTTTTCGGCCTTAAGGGTTTGCAGAATATTGCGCACGCTGCGGGTGGTCATGACATCGAGGCCATTAGTAGGCTCGTCCATGATTATGTTCTGCGGATTGTGGATAAGTGAACGCGCAAGGCACACCTTCATTTTCTCACCCTGTGAATAACCTGCTGCGCGGCGTTCCGCAATGTCTTCCATGCCCAGCCTTGCCAGTAACACCTGTGTCCGGTCGTTTATTACTTGAGCCGGAAGCCCACGCAAGCGGGCAAAATATTCAATGTGTTCTCTCGCCGTCAGGCGCGGGTACAAACCATGGGCATCAGTCATTACGCCTATGCGTTCTTGTGCCTGCAATGGTGTTTGCAAAACATCAATGCCATCGACATCAACACTGCCGCTGTCAGCTTTCAGCAGACCATACAATACCCGAAGCGTAGTTGATTTGCCTGCGCCGTTATGTCCAAGCAGTCCGGTTATCGCGCCATCACGCGCAACAAAACTGACACCATCAACCGCGGCGACCTTGCCAAAATGCTTGACGAGATTGTTGATGCTAATCATCCACGACCGCACTTCCACCGGGGCTGACAAAAAACGGTCGCGTAGCCAATTTTTCGAGACAGGTGGCATCCAGATTCTGGACCTGCGCAGTATCGACCAGTTCGGCAATCAGGTTTGTGGCGCAGCCATAACCGAACACGCCATGGCCGACACCTTTAGCGATCAAGTGCCGCGAATTGCCGAGAGTTGCTGCTACCTGTTCGCCCCAGCGCTGTGGTGTTACAGGATCCTGGGTAGCCGAAAAAATCAGCACAGGCTTGTCGGAAACCACAGGCGCAAAAAACTCCTGTTCCAGCTTGCGTGACGGCCACACCTTGCAGGCTTCCACTCGGGGCAATACCAGCCTGTCGTAGAACGGCAGGCCACTCTCGCCTGCTGCTGCAGCAAGTTCATTTTCATCAAATAGAGGAATGTCCTCGCTGCACAAGACTGAATAATACATACCAACGTTGACACCGGTTTCCACATCGGAGATGGCAGTGAGCATCTGGAAATTTTCCTGATACAGCTGCTCGATGAAAAGCGGAATCAGGCGCGTGGTTTCCCTGCTGTAGAGTAGTGTGAATAAACTGCTTTGAATTTCTGCTGCCTGAAGCTCGGTGGCTTTTTTCTGACCGGTCTTCTGGTCAAGTACGCGGATATTTATGGGCTCCACATACTTTGCAACAAGCTCATCATAATGTACCTGAAGCTCAGGGAATGCATTGGCACATGCTGTTTCGGCAGCACAAAGTGCCAACACATTCTGCAGGGCTACGGCACTGTCACGCGCCGCCTCAAGTGGCAGCACACCCGGAGGCGCTACACCATCGATAACCACAGTCCGGGTGTTGTCAGGAAAATATTTGAGATAAGCGAGTGCGACACGCGTGCCATAGGAAATGCCCCACAGATTGAGCTGATTGTAGCCGAGATAATTGCGAATGGCGTCGAGATCCTGCGCTGCAATATCGGTTGTGTAATATTCCGGTTCTGCTTCGATTGCAGCGAGACAGTCCCGCAAATATTGTGTCTGCAATTCCAGCAGTAGTGCGATGTTCCTCGACACTTCTTCTTCGTTGCCAAACTCACAATCGAAGGGACTCAGCTTGCCCGTGCCACGCTGATCCACCAGCACAATATCGCGGTCCTGACGGATACTCTGGAAGAACGGTATTACCGGCAGTGCATCAACCGTGGCTGCCTGACCCGGCCCACCTACCAGAATCACAAAGGGATCGGGTTCGGGAAATTGCCTGACTGAGGGAATTACCATCACTTGCAATTGCAGCTGGCGTCCTTGTGGTGCCGCCGGATTTTCGGGTGTGGTAAAAACCAGACATTGGCTGCGCGCTAGCAGTGCCGGTGCAGAAGTGGTACTGCTACGCTCACAGTCATGAAATTTTTCCGCTAGCTCGAGCGTGCGCGCCTGCAAGGTTTGCATGGCGAGTTTGCGGGCATCCATTGTCTGCCCACAACCTACAAGACTCGCGAGCAGGCAAGCCAGCGTGATGAAGCGGAGCATGGACAGACTGGCGGGCTTGATGGCTTTCATTCTGAAGATGGGCTTCCGAGTTGGCGGAACAATTGTAACAGCTGCGCAATCTCGGCTTCCGACAGTTCAGGAGCAATCATCACATTCGCAAAGCCCGTTACAACTTCCGCGGCGGGCTCAAGCATCGACTTTCTGAGATAGGCATCATCGGCCAGGCGCTCGGAGCCATCAGTCATGACCCTGGGCGAGCCATAGGTTCCCTTCCAGCTTGGTCCTATGCCCGCGGTTCCATCAAGTGAATGACATGCTGTACAGCCCTTCTCGGCGGCCAATGCCACGCCAGGAGCAGGCAACGAATCTGCTTCATGCACAGCAGAATCTGCACTCCTGTGTAGATAAAGCAGAACACCTGAAACAAGCACACTCGTAAACACAAGCAAGAGAATCAGGAGCGGCAACTTTTTCATGTAAATACGCAGATTTCCGTAAGGCTAAATCCCTGTCCGGCCTGATGACCCGTCGGGATGAGGGTGGTAGTATTGGCGCCTGCAAACGCAGGGTACAGCAGCTCGCTCGCTTCACCGGATGATAACGGAAACCCTGGCAATTTCCTCAGCAAGTGCGGGAAAAAACCCAATTAAAAATAATAATGAAAAATTTCAGGACAAGATCCGAATGGTCACTGTAGGCGAAATTCTCTGGCAGCCCGATGCCAGCTGGGTTGCATCTTCCAACCTTCAACAATTCAGAAACTGGCTCAAGACTAATCGAAATCTGGAGTTTACTGACTACGCCGCGCTGCGGCAGTGGTCAGTCAATCAGCTGGATGATTTTTGGCAGGCAATCTGGGACTTCTACAAAGTCGAGGCCAGCACACCCCCGCAGGCAGTACTCGGCAAACGCAGCATGCCAGGTGCGGACTGGTTTCCAGGCGCCCGCCTCAATTATGCGCAGCACATCATGCGCCATGAAAAGGCCGGTGTTACCGCACTGCTTTACGCGAGTGAGCAGTCGCCACTTCAGGAACTGAGCTGGACTGAACTTGGCGCCAATGTACGCAAGCTTGCTACCCAGCTGCGCGCCATGGGCATCAAGCCTGGTGACAGGGTTGCCGCATACATGACGAACATTCCGGAAGCTGTAACTGCGCTTCTTGCCACGAGTAGTATCGGTGCGATCTGGTCTTCATGCTCACCGGATTTTGGTACTCACAGCGTACTCGACCGCCTCTCGCAGATCGAACCCAAAGTGCTGTTCTGCGTTGATGGTTATTACTACAAGGGCAAGGCTTTCAATCGTAAACAGGAAGTACAGAACATTCTTAAAGCCCTGCCCTCTGTAGAAAATGTGATCTATCTGCCCTATCTTGATAAGACCGACACGCAGCTGCCCAATGAAAATTCAGTGTTATGGGATACGCTGATGCAAGCACCGGATGTTGCTGCTGAAGATTTTGTGTTTGAACAGGTGCCGTTCCAGCATCCACTCTGGATATTGTTTTCCTCGGGCACCACAGGCCTACCCAAAGCCATCGTACATGGCCACGGCGGCATCATTCTCGAACAATCAAAGCTGTGTTCGCTGCATTACGATCTCAAGCCCGACGATCGCATGTTCTTCTTCACTACCACCGGCTGGATGATGTGGAACTTCATTGTGAGCTCTATGCTCATACAAGCACGCCCCATTCTGTATGACGGCAACCCCACCTGGCCTGAACCAGATGCACTCTGGAAGATGACTGACGAAGCGGGTGCGCGCCTGTTCGGTGCGAGCCCCACGTTGCAACAGATGCAGGAAAACGCCGGCATCGTACCAAAAGACAAATTTCATTTTGTAAAACTTGAGTCAATCATGCTCGCGGGTTCACCTGTTTCAGCAGAATGTATGGAGTGGTTCTACAAGAATGTAAAAAGCGATATCTATGTGGCTCCAGGCAGCGGCGGCACCGATATCTGCTCCGGTTTTTGCGGCCCCATGCCTGGCATGCCAGTAAGAGCAGGCGTGATCCAGATGCCACATCTTGGCGTAGACCTGCAGGCCTTTGATGAAAACGGCAAATCCATTCGTAATGTGGTCGGCGAATTTGTTGTCTGCCAACCGATGCCATCGATGCCACTGTATTTCTGGAATGATCCTGACAATGCGCGTTATATCGAAACCTATTTTTCTGACTATCCCGGCATCTGGCGCCAGGGCGACTATTTCAAAATCGACGATGACGATGGCTGCTTTGTTCTGGGGCGCTCGGATGCAACACTAAACCGTTACGGTGTCCGTATCGGAACTGCTGAAATCTATCGTAGTGTTGCAGGTATTCCCGAAGTGCAGGACTCGTTGATTGTTAACCTCGACTTGAGCGGCGAAAGATTTTTCATGCCCTTGTTTGTCAAACTCCATGAGGGGCAACAACTGACCGACGAACTCAAGAAAAAAATCAATCTCAAGCTGCGTAATGATTACAGCCCGCGCCATATCCCAGACGAAATTTTTCTGGTCGAGGATATCCCCTACACTCTCACCGGCAAAAAAATGGAAATACCGGTGCGCAAGATACTGATGGGAATTGACGTGACAAAGGCGGCCAACAGAGATGCCATGAGTAATCCTCACGCGCTGGAGTACTTTATTCAACTCAGGAATGACCAAAAAGCGTATACGCTTTAGCTCACTTCAAACCAAGCTGCCAGTCTGAAGCGGTAAACAGAAGAATTCCTGGGTAAGATCATGGACGCGCGCTACAGGTGCGCCACGCATACCCGAAACCCTGGCCTATTATTTCTGGATCGGCCTGTCCGGCCCAAGAATGATGACGCTTGAACCAGCCCTGTTAAGGGCTGACAAAGCGCTCTATAACGGAAAACGTGAAGGCCTTAATATGGTTGTGGTTGCTTGACCAGGTTACTGGCAATCATCCGGAACAGCCAGCGGAGCTGATTGCATATCCATAATCAGCACTTCCCAGGTTGCGAGGCCGAGGATGTCGACGTTTAATGGTTCGATCTTGCTTCCTGTCAGATGCAGCTGGATATCGGCGACGGCGGCTACTTCATCAAGGCGCTGGCCATTGCCTGCCAGAAAATGATTGCTGCTGATGGTTACTGCATAGGATGAGTGGGCCGGCAACGGCACAATCCAGGGATCTTCACGCGCCGTAGAACTGGTGGAAAAAACAGGATTGTCAAAGGCAAAATGCTGCAGCAGGCCATTTGCAAGCCTCGCTTCGAATGACAGGGTTTTCGCCAGATAGATATTCCCTAGCCGCGTCCCCAACACGACTGCTGTACCGGTATTGCCCGAGTTGCGCAAGGTAACTACCACTTCATTCAGGCTCTGCTGTCCGCTGCATTGCAGCTCCGCCGTTACTGCCCTGTTGGTCTGGGCGAGTGCTGCCGAAGCAAATGCCAAGTGGCATATGCCAAGCAACAAGCAAAAAATCTGTTTCCCTGGCCCAAAGCCAGCTGCTGATTCTGTGCACGCTGTTGTGTTCATATGATTGATACTCAATATTGGAAAATCTACGGTACTCACGCCAGCAAGGCCTTTACCAGCAACGGCAAGCTCCTATCCATCCGGTAGTCAATTCCAGAATGGTTATCGGCAAACTCTTCATAGATGTGCGGTATATTTTTCTGCTCAAGCAAGCGGTGCAGGCGCCTGGCGCCGAATACCAGATTGTATTGGTCCTGCGCTCCGCAATCGATAAACAGAGCTTTGAGCTGCTTCATGCCGGACGCATGTTCTGCCGCAATGTTGATCGGATCCCAGCGCAGAAAATTATGCCAGCGCTGCGGGATAACTTCGCAAGTATGCATGTCCACAGGCAACCGTATATTCATGAAGGCGCTGAGATCAGGATCGTAAGTAGCACACATTGCCAGCAGCATGAGGATATGAAGATCACCATTGCTTTGCTTGGGATTGTTGTAAAACCGCGTCAGCCAAAGCTCGATATCGTTGTTGCAGCCGCCGAGCGCACGTAACGCTGCCGGAAACTCTGCCAGCATATGTTCAAAGCCCATGTCACCGGAATGACAGGCAGCGGCAGCCCAGAACTCCGGATAAAGTAACGCATGCGTGATGGCGCCGTAACCACCTGAGCTTTTGCCGAACACCCCGCGCCGGCCATGACCACCGCAGCCAATTTCAACTTCAAGATATGGCACCATCTCAGCAACCAGAAAATCCGCCCACCGTCCGGTGCCTGCGCTGTTGATGTACTGGTTGCCGCCAAGACGCGTGAAACAATCCGGAAGTGCCACTACTACGGGAGGCAGCTCTCCCGTGGCAATCAAGCGATCAAGGCGTTCGGGCAAGTTTTCCCCGAAGTTTTTCCAGTTGGTATGCGCGGGACCGCCAGACAGAAAACCCACGAGATCAACGAGCAACGGCAAATCGCGGCCTGTGTGATTGAACGGAATATAAACATCCAGGCGGCGGCGCGCAGAATCATTCAGAGGATTGTCCTGGAGGACGGTGCTGGTCAACCAATGTGTACTGACGCTTCCTTGCGGCCACGCTGTTGTGTTTTTCATGGCTGAGCTACCGGAGTTCCGGTTTCTTCCGCGTCATCGCGATCAAACAAATTGCCAAGACCTTCGCGTATGTTAGCTCCGGTTTCGCGCAAGGTTTCACCAGCGGCTTCAAGGCTGGCATCGACCTGCTCCAGCACGTCATCCCGCAAGTTACCTGCCCTCTTGCTCAGCAAAGCGCGAGCTGCATTATTGGATAACTGTGCCATCACTGGCCCCATAATCTGTTGCGCAATCTGGTCCGGAGTGCCACTCAGATCAAGCAAGATGATGTCGCCAAGACTGACTTCAACGGGCGCAGAAAGCAGCGGTGAACTCAAGGTCGCGCCTATTTCCTGAATATTGATGCGGGTTATGTCCAGCAGGATGTCGTCAGCAGAATTTACAGAGGTTTCTGCAGATGGATTCCCCCCTGCAAGCCTGCTGTGAATTACATCGAGATTGCTGACATTGCCCTGCATTTCGTAAAGCACATGCGGATTGCGCGCAACAATTGACTGGATGCCGATTCTGTGGCGACTGAGGTTGGTGATATCCAGCACCAGATTCAGCTCAGCAAAACCCAGCATGCTGCCAGCGCTGTAACCCTCGGGGTTGGCAACACGCAGACCACGAATACTCGCACTACCGGTGGGCAAATCAATGACAACTTCATCAACTGTTACCG
>CAIYIP010000013.1 GCA_903926285.1 uncultured Gammaproteobacteria bacterium | reverse complement strand
CTTGCGATAGATCGAATCCGGTATTGACGCCAATTCCGCTAGAGCGTTTGCGATCCGCTGCTGTGCAACTTTCCTGGTATAGGCAAGAGCGCCTGAGAGTTTGACTGCTGCAATGATTTCCGGCAAATGGTCTAGCCCGCCGCTTTCGATGGCAGCCGTTATCAGGGCTTTTTGTTCATTGGTGCCATGGCGCATCGTGTAAATCAGCGGGAGCGTGGGCTTGCCTTCAGCAAGATCATCACCCACGTTTTTACCAAGCTCTGCAGAATTGCCACTATAGTCCAATACATCGTCAACAAGCTGGAATGCCATGCCTACCTGCAGGCCGAAATTATGTAGCTGCTGTTGTACAGGGGCTGCAGCCCCTGAGAGGATGGCTGCAGTGCTGCAAGCTGCTGCAAACAGGATGGCCGTTTTATTGCGTATAACTTCCAGGTAAGCCTCTTCGGTAGTTGCGGGATCATGTTGATGAACGAGCTGCAGGACTTCCCCTTCAGAAATTTTATTGGTGGTTGTGGCCATCACATCCATAATTTGCATGTTGCCGATTTGTACCAGCAACTGGAAAGCCCTGGAATAAATGAAGTCGCCTACCAGCACGCTTGACGGATTGTCCCAGCGCACATTTGCCGTAGGTCGACCGCGCCGCATTTCCGACATGTCTACCACGTCATCATGCAGGAGGGTGGCTGTATGCAGGAATTCGATTACAGTGGCGAGGTTTACGTGTTGGTGCCCCTGATAACCCAAAGCTTTGGCACAAAGCAGGACCAGTACTGGGCGCATGCGTTTGCCGCCTGCTTGAGTAATGTAGTGGCCGATACTCTCAATGAGTGGGACCTGTGAGTGCAATTGAGAGACGACTTTCTGGTTCAGCGAGGCAAAATCGTCAGCTACTACTTGGTGGATATGATTAACCATGGGAACTCTATAATGTTTCTGGGGCTACTAAGTCTTCGTAATATCAGCACATTGTGCCGGATTTTAAGCGCTCGCATGCTACTGTTATAGGCATTCAAGTTCAATGAATGCCTGCAATATAGCGTCTTTCGACCCAGACGGTGCTGCCAAAAAAAGGCCGACTGGGAGGTTGCGCACCTAAAGTCCATCCCGTACAATTACCGCCCTTCGATAGCCGGCCTGTGACAGAGTATTGCACATTGCTGGTTCACTGAATCAGTTAAAGAAATATACCCAACTGCTGCCTATCAGGCTTGTTTTTTTGCAGTTGGCTCCCGGAGCACAGCTATGTATGCAGTAATTTTAAGTGGCGGTAAACAGCATCGCGTCAAAGAAGGCGAAGTGCTTAAACTGGAAAAAATTGAAGTAGGGACGGGCGAAACCGTCAACTTTGACAAAGTCTTGATGATCGGTGAAGGTGCTGATGTACAAATTGGTGCGCCTTACATTGCTGCTGCAACAGTTACTGCTGAAGTGTTAAATCACGGCCGTGCTGACAAAGTTACAATCATCAAATTCAAGCGCCGTAAACATTACCGTAAACAACAGGGCCACAGGCAGTGGTTTACTGAAGTTAAAATTACCGCAATCAGTGCATAATTTATCGCTTTGGTTTTTATTTAAAAACCAAAGAAGCAGGAGTAGAGCATGGCTCATAAGAAAGCAGGTGGCAGTACAACTAACGGTCGCGATTCCCATTCCAAACGCCTTGGCGTAAAACGCTTTGGTGGAGAGTTGGTACTGGCTGGTAACATAATCGTGCGCCAGCGCGGCACCAGGTTTCATCCCGGTGTAAATGTGGGTTGTGGTAAAGACCACACGCTTTTTGCCAAAGAAACTGGCCATGTCAGATTTCAGGTAAAGGGTCCGAAAAATCGAACTTTCGTGAATATCGAAGTTGCTGAAGCAGCCAACGCTTGACCTGAATTACCAATCAACGCATAAAAAAAAGCCCTGTTCACACAGGGCTTTTTTTTAGGAGCAGCCAGACACTTCTGTCATGAAATTTGTAGATGACGCCGAAATAATCGTGGAAGCAGGGAAGGGCGGCAATGG
>CAIYIP010000012.1 GCA_903926285.1 uncultured Gammaproteobacteria bacterium | reverse complement strand
CCGGACCACTCGTTGTCTATTTGCGGTTGGTAGAGACCTATTCCATGGTGAGCGAATGCTGGTGTGCTCAGGCAGGCCAGGAGGGCGCAGCACAGTGGGATGCGTAACGGCGTTGGTGACAGGTTCATAAAATTCCCCGGTTGTGGTGTTGGGTGTGTGTAGTCGATGGACCACCTTCCCGGCAATACGCCAGGCCATTTCCTGATGTTACCAGTTGGAAATAACACGCAGATTGTACCGTGTACCATATCGACTGAAATGGGAAGAAATAAGAAGATAAGGAATGGGATAAGGAATGGGACACCCCTAAGAAATGGGACACCCACTTTCCTGCTCTGTAAGAAGTGCGACTCTGGCACCTGCTTTACTTAGCCATCACCCGTTTAAAAACGGGCAGCTCGAGCAGCGCATACAGCCAAATTCGCAAAGCCTTGCAATCACACTGGTCAAACCAGGCTCGATCCACCATGGCAAACTGGCGCACGAACGGAAAGATCGCGATGTCAGCCAGAGTGATTGCCGGTGTAACCAGGTGTGGCTGTTTTTGCAGACGGCTGTCCAGCTTTGCTAAAAAGTTTGTGCACATGTGTCGGTAGTATTCCGGCGCATGCTCTGGATTGAGATCAGCATATTTGTATTTATCGAGCCACCTTTTGAAGTCGTTGTCGCTTTCATCGATTAGTTGCATGGCAGTGGCTTTCTCAGCTTCGGAGTAACGGAAATACCAGTGGTCGGGGTCGTTGATGGCGAGTGCCCACAACATGATATCCAGGCTTTCATCGATTACTGTTGTGCCGTCGCAAAGCACGGGCACTGTCCCTTTGCTTGATACATCGAGCATGTCCTGTGGCTTGTTTTTCAGCGCAACCTCACGCAACTCCACGTCGATGCCAGCAGTGAATATTGCCATTCTCGCCCGAATGGCATAAGGGCAACGGCGGAAGGTATACAGGATGCGAGCTTGCTCATTGGTCATCGGAGATGTCGACTGGGCTGATTTTAAAAAGTGGGTGTCCCATCTGTGCATCTGTGTGGTTAAAAAGTGGGTGTCCCATCTGGATTCCTTGCGAGCAGGGTATTGATCATGCCGGGTTCAGTATCCGAATGCGATGATTGGAACTGTCGGTGATATAGAGCGAGTTGCCGCGGTGGTGTACTGCGTGCGGGCGATTTAGCTGGCACGCGAGCGGGTCGCCATCCCCGCCGTCTCCCGCCTCACCTGTGCCCGCTACCGTTGTAATAATTCCACTCAGCAGATCGACCTTGCGTATTACATGATTCTCGCAATCGGCGACATACAGTGTATTGCCATCCTCCGACACGCAGAGACCTTTGGGCCCGGTCAGCCCGCCCGGCGCAGCAGCGCCGAACGTCGCTTGTCCAGCGGGGCCGCCATCGCCGGTATAACCATTGTTGCCATTGCCAGCGATGCGTTGCATGCGACCACTGTCAGCGTCGAGATGGAACACGCTGTTGCCTTCGCGCAGCGCGACGTACAACTTGCCGGCGCGCGTACATTCGAGCGCGCGCGGTCCCTCGATGGCTGTCTGCTTAAGCTCACCTTCATCAGGCGTGCGACCTGTCATGCCGTTACCTGCAAAGGTGTCAATCACGCCGGTGCCTGCCTCGATACGGCGAACCCGGTGGTTGAGAAGATCACATACATAAAGATTATCAGCCGCATCGAACGCAATGCCGTGCGGCTGATT
>CAIYIP010000011.1 GCA_903926285.1 uncultured Gammaproteobacteria bacterium | reverse complement strand
GGAAAACGCCCGCCCTGTTACAGACGCCCGCCTGCAGAATCCCGAACCGGAAAACTGGCTGATGTTTCGCCGCAGTTACGATGGCTGGGGTTACAGTCCACTGGCGAAGATCACGCCGGAAAATGTCAGCCGCCTCAAACCTGTCTGGACCCTTTCTACCGGCGTGACCGAAGGTCACCAGAGCCCCCCCATCGTCAATGACGGCATCATGTACATCACCACGCCGCTGAACCTTGTTTACGCCATAAACGCTGCCACTGGCGATACGCTGTGGGAATACCGGCGCCAACTGCCTTTCGACCTGAGCCTGCTGCATCCCACCAATCGCGGTGTAGCGCTGTATGGTGACAAGGTCTACATGGCCACTTCCGATGCGATGCTGGTTGCGCTTGATGCCAAAACCGGCGCTTTGGTGTGGGAAAAACCTGTTGAGGATTACAAAACCGGCTACTACATGACGATGGCCCCGCTCGCAGTAGATGGCAAGATCATGGTGGGTGTGTCTGGTGGTGAGCGCGGTATACGTGGCTTCGTCGCAGCACTTGATAGTGAGACCGGCGAACAGGTGTGGAAGACTTACACGATTCCTGCTCCGGGAGAACCCGGCAGCGAAACCTGGCCGGGCGACAGCTGGAAGACCGGTGGTGCGCCAGTATGGGTTACAGGCACCTATGATCCCGAACTCAATCTTACCTACTGGGGCACCGGCAATGCAGGACCATGGATAGGTGATGTAAGGCCAGGCGACAACCTCTACGCCAACTCGGTGATTGCACTCGATGCCGATACCGGTGCGCTGAAAGCTTATCACCAGTACCACTGGAACGATTCGTGGGACTGGGATGAAGTGTCCCCACCGATGCTGATGGATGTGAGCCGCAACGGCCGCACCTTCCCCGCGCTTGTGCATGCAGGCCGTAACGGTTATCTGTGGCTGCTTGAGCGTGGTCCCGATGCCATTACCTATGTCGATGCCAAACCGTTTGTATACCAGAACGTGTTCACCTCGCTCGATCGGGTGACGGGTCGTCCTGAGTACAATCCCGACGCCAAACCCGGCACCGACAAGCCCGGCACTTTCTGTCCTTCGTTGTCAGGTGGTAAAAACTGGACACCCGCGGCCTATAGCCCCGAGACCGAGTTGCTGTACATCCCTGCCAACGAAAACTACTGTTCGACTTTTGCCGGTGCGCCAGTTGAATACCGTCCGGGCCAGAACTTCACGGGTATTACAGGTTCAATTCCCAGCATCCGCGAAGGTGCCGATCACATTGGTGAACTACAGGCGTGGAACGTAAGCACTGGCGAAAAAGTCTGGACCCATGAGTTCGATATGGCCAACTGGGGCCCTGTGCTTGCAACTGGCGGTGGACTTGTGTTCAGCGGCGGCACTGCCGATCGATTTTTCCGCGCCTTTGATGCAAGCACCGGCGAAGTGTTGTGGGAAGAACGCCTGAACTCCGGCATTACCGGCGTACCTACTACGTTTGAAGTGGACGGCGTACAGTACATCGCAATCCAGTCCGGCTGGGGTGTTGATGCCTCACGCATGCAGCGCGCCATTGATGGGCTGAAGGGCGAAACCAATATCGTGCCACAGGGTGGTGTGGTGTGGGTGTTCGCTGTGGAGGAAGAGTAATTACATAACATCCGCGTAGCAGTGTGATAAATCATCTCGCTTAAAATACATGTGCTGGGTCGACAAGACTCAGCACATTTTTACCTGAACTTTCTGGTGTTACAGCAGCGCTGCAGCAAAATCGAATATGGCCCGACGAGTGATAACCTTTGCTGTGTTTCTTGCAAGCCTGTGTATTGCAACTCTCGGCTATGGCCAGCGTTTCGGCAGGGGCAGAGGCATTGTGAACAACGTGCCGCCAGCAACGGAGTTTATTGCAGCGCGCTTGCACTTCGGCACCAACGGCGCGATTGGTAATATGGGATGGTCACACAACTATCCGGATTCGGATCAGAACCTCAATGAATTTCTCGTACGTGCGACCGGTATTGATCTTGAGATTATGTCGTATCGCATCGTAGAGCTTGGTAGCGATGAAGTATTTGAATATCCCTTCGCCTATATTTCGGAACCTGGCGAGATGGAGCTGACCGATCAGGAAGTCCTCAACTTGCGCCAGTACATTACCAACGGCGGCTTCATCCTGATGGACGACTTTGATGGACCAGACCAGTGGGCGCAGATGCGCTCGCAAATCCTGCGGGCCTTTCCACAGAATGATTTTGTACCACTGACCGTTGACCACAACATCTTCCATACCCACACCGATCTCGACGGTTTTGAAGATATGGCTGATTATGTTCCGGGTGGCACCATCACCTACTACGGACTATTCGACGCTGATGGCAATATTGCAATTCTCGCCGGCCACAACAACGACCTTGCCAATTTCTGGGAATGGTAT
>CAIYIP010000010.1 GCA_903926285.1 uncultured Gammaproteobacteria bacterium | reverse complement strand
GCTTACGGTCCAGGAAGAGGAAAAAACCAGCAACTACACCGACGACCTGGAAGCAATGGGCCTTGAAGATATCGATATCGAACTTATCGAAGATGAGACCACAAAAGATGATGATGATGCAGAAGCCCCGGACGAAGCGCCCATTGTGCGCTTCGTCAACAAGGTATTATTTGATGCAATAAGAATAGGTGCTTCCGATATACACTTGGAACCTTATGAAAAAATCTATCGGGTACGCTTTCGTATCGACGGCATCCTGAAGGAAATTACTCGCCCCCCTCTGAATATCGCCGTGCGTATCTGCTCCCGCATAAAAATCATGGCGCAGATGGATATCTCCGAACGCCGCTTGCCTCAGGATGGCCGCATCAAGCTCAAGCTGTCGCGTACCAAGGCCGTCGACTTCCGTGTTAACTCCCTGCCTACGCTGTGGGGAGAAAAAATCGTAATGCGTATTCTCGATGCATCAAGTGCCCAGCTCGGCATTGACGTGCTTGGGTATGAACCTGCGCAGAAACAGTATTACCTCAATGCCTTGCAGCAACACCAGGGACTCATTCTGGTAACGGGTCCTACCGGTAGCGGTAAAACTGTATCGCTGTATACCGGCCTGAGCATTCTTAATACGCATGAAAGAAATATTTCCACTGCTGAAGATCCCGTGGAAATAAACCTTGAGGGCATCAACCAGGTCGCCGTTAACAACAGGGTGGGGCTGAATTTTGCGTCTGCATTGCGGGCCTTCCTGCGTCAGGATCCCGATGTGGTAATGGTGGGAGAGATTCGTGACCTTGAAACAGCAGAGATTGCTATTAAGGCAGCCCAGACTGGTCACTTGGTGCTTTCAACCTTGCACACCAACAGTGCGCCCGAAACCCTGACGCGCCTGCAGAACATGGGAGTGGCGGCATACAACGTAGCAACGTCTGTCACGCTGATCATCGCCCAGCGCCTGGCACGCCGCCTGTGCAAATATTGCAGGAAACCACTCAACCTGCCACCACGCATTCTGCTGCAGGAAGGCTTTACCGAAACGCAGTTACACAACATGCAACTGTATGGCGCCGTCGGCTGTGACAAATGTAATGACGGTTATAAAGGCAGGGTTGGCATTTATGAAGTGCTACCGATCACTGACAGGATATCGCGTGTGATCATGGACAATGGCACCTCGATTCAGATTGCCGATATTGCGCGGCAGGAAGGCTACAACAACTTGCGCACGTCGGCGCTCGAAAAGGTGGCTCAGGGACTTACCAGTCTGGCCGAAGCCAACCGCATAACGTGATGTCAACTCCAACTTCGATTTTGCCCGGGATATAGATTATGGCAGCTCAAGCAAGTGCAAAAAAGAACGTCTTCCAGTGGCAAGGAACTGATTCGCGTGGCAGCCCGCAAAAAGGCGAAATGCCAGGCCCAAACATGGCGATGGTAAAAGCCCAATTACGCAAGCAGGGTATACGGGTCGACAAGATCAGCCGGAAAACCTCCAGCCTGTTTAGCCCATCCAAACCCAAAATAAAACCCATGGACATTGCCATTTTCACGCGGCAGCTTGCGACCATGATGAAGGCCGGCATTCCACTGGTGCAATCGTTCGAGATTGTGGGTGAGGGCCTGGTAAATCTCAGCATGAAGCAACTGGTATTCGCCATTCGTGATGAAGTAGCGGCAGGTAATAATTTTGCCGATTCCATCCGCAAACATCCCCGCTATTTTGATGATTTGTTCTGCAACCTGATTGCCGCCGGCGAACAATCAGGGTCGCTGGAAACGATGCTTGACCGACTTGCCACGTACAAAGAGAAATCCGAGGCATTGAAGTCAAAAATCAAGAAAGCGATGAATTACCCTATCGCAGTTGTGGTGGTCGCAATTGTTGTTACCGGCATTCTGCTGGTGAAAGTGGTCCCGCAATTTGCCGCAACATTTTCCAGTTTTGGTGCAGAATTGCCTCTTTTCACCCAATACGTCATGCGCTTGTCGGATTTTGCGATCAAGTGGTGGCTTTATGCAATTTTGGGCATGGTGGCAGCAGGATTCTTGTTCAAGGAAATCAAGCTCCGCTCTGAAGCGTTTCGGGATGCGCTGGATCGAATAGCCCTCAAGCTGCCCGTGCTGGGCGAGATTATTGAAAATTCCGCCCTCGCCCGCTTCACCCGCACGCTTTCCACCACCTTTGCGGCCGGTGTTCCTTTGGTCGATGCGCTGGAATCGTGCGCTGGCGCAACCGGCAACGTGGTCTACCGAAAAGCCACTCTTAGAGTACGGGACGATGTCACGACCGGTCTGCAATTGAACTTTGCACTCCGTTCAACCCAGTTGTTTCCTACCATGGTTCTGCAGATGGTCGCCATTGGTGAAGAATCCGGCGCGCTCGATAGCATGCTCGATAAATGCGCCAACTATTACGAAGCCGAAGTTGATAACGCTGTGG
>CAIYIP010000009.1 GCA_903926285.1 uncultured Gammaproteobacteria bacterium | reverse complement strand
GGAGCTGTAATTGTCCTCATTATTGGCCTGCTGATTGCGCGCAGAATCGGTACATTTGTCGAAGGCCTGCTGGTACGGCACAAGGTTGATATAACGTTGAGTCGTTTTGCTGGCGCCGGTGTGCGGTTCCTGCTGGTTGCGATTGTGGCGATCATCGCCCTCGGCAAACTCGGCATCAGTGTTACGCCGTTTGTTGCAGCTGTTGGTGCGCTCTCGCTGGGTGCAGGCCTGGCGCTGCAGGGAATGTTGTCTAACTACAGCGCTGGCGTTGCCATTGTCGTGACGCGACCGTTTGTGGTTGGCGATACCATCACGGTACAGGGGGTCGCAGGGATTGTGCATGAGGTCAAACTGGGCTGCACGCTACTCATCAACGAAGACGGTGTGCAAATCACGATTCCCAACAAGCATATCGTGGGCGAGATCATCCACAATTCCTTTACTGACAGCATAGTCGAAACTACGCTCACACTCAGTTTCAGCACCGATCCCCATGTTGCAGTCGCTCTTATCAAACAAGTGATCTGTAGCATCGAGGGCGTGAGCCATAAACGCGCGCCGCAAGTTGGCATCCAGGATTTTGGCAGCAACGGTATTATCATCGGCGTGCGTTACTGGGCATTGACGGAAATCCTGTTTCAAACACGGTGCAAGGCCAATGCTGCAATTCATAAGGCTCTGCAGGCGAATAACATTGTGTTAACGTACCCGCAGCAGCAGGTACATCTTGTACAGGGTGTGTTAGAACAATCACCAGGGAGGTGAGCTGAAATGTTGTATGCAACAGTTCTGGCGGGTGGCAAGTCCTCAAGGATGGGACAAAACAAGGCGCAACTCAGCCTTGAAGGCAAGACTCTGCTCTACCGTTCGGTTGAGCTGCTTAAAAGTGCGGGTGCCGAACCTGTATTGATCAGTGGCCTTGTGGATGGTTACAAAAGTATTCCTGACTTGTTGCCTCACTCTGGTCCGCCCGGCGGCCTCTATTCCACACTCGACTATATTCGTAATTCCTATGGCTTGGACGGTTCCGAACTCGTGTTGATTCCGGTCGACATGCCTATGCTGAAAGTCGCAACCATTCGCAAGTTGCTTGAAGCCGATGCCAATGCCAAGTGCTGCCATTACGAAGGCGAAGTTTTTCCGTGTGTATTCAAAGTCACAACCGAACTCTATTGTCATTTGCGGGACTTGTTTGCGGATGGTACTGAGCTTGGCGGCCGGCGCTCGATGCATGCGATCCTGAATTATTTTGGCGCCAAGGTAATACACGCCACACCGGAGCAGGTCGGTGAGTTCCGCAATGCGAATACGCCTGAAGAATGGCAGAACATCAACCTTCAGTTCGCGAGCAACTAGAATCGCTACAACGTAAAAGGCCGGAACTATTCCGGCCTTTTACGTTTAAGTTGCGACTAAACAGTCACCTGCTTTTCTAGACGATGTCGGTCACCCTGCGGCGGCTTTCGTTGAAGTCCAGATACTGTTCCTGCCATTCCGCAATTTGCTCGGCGTGTTCCACCTGAACCGCCGTTACCTTGTATTCAGGGCAGTTAGTTGCCCAGTCGCTGTATTCAGTAGTAATAACGTTTGCACCAGTGCCGGGCATATGAAATGTGGTGTACACCACGCCTGGCTGCATGCGATCTGAGATTTTTACATGCAGCGTTGTTTCGCCTTTGCGGCTGCGCACGGTTACCAGCTCGCCATCCTTGAGGCCACGTTCATCTGCGTCGTGTGCGTGGATTTCCAAGACGTCTTCGCTGTGCCAGACGTTGTTTTCCGTTCTGCGTGTTTGTGCACCCACGTTGTACTGGCTCAGGATGCGACCTGTAGTCAGGATAAGCGGGAACTTCGGTGTTACGCGCTCTTCGGTAGGAACGAACTCAGTGACGACGAACATACCTTTGCCGCGGACAAAACCATCAATGTGCATGATCGGTGTGCCGTTAGGTGCTGCGTCGTTACATGGCCACTGTACGGAACCTTCGGTATCCAGTTTATGGAAGCTGACGTTCTTGAAAGTCGGTGTCATGCGCGCGATTTCATCCATGATTTCCGATGCGTTGTTGTACTTCATCGGGTAACCCATCGCATTGGCGAGCTCCATGGTGATTTCCCACTCACTCTTGCCGGTTTTTGGTGCCATCACAGGACGCACACGGCCCAGGCGGCGTTCGGCATTGGTGAACGTACCGTCTTTTTCGAGGAAGGAAGTACCGGGCAGAAACACATGCGCGAATTTAGCAGTTTCGTTCAGGAACAGATCCTGCACCACGATACATTCCATGTTCTCAAGCGCTTTTTCTACGTGATGGGTATCAGGATCAGATTGCGCAATGTCTTCACCCTGAATGTACATGCCCATATAAACGCCCTGGATAGCGGCATTGAACATGTTGGGAATGCGATAGCCAGGTTCAGCGTCCTGCTCGACGCCCCATTCGCTGGAGAAATAGTTGCGGGTTTCGGTTTCGCTGACATGACGATAGCCGGAAAATTCATGCGGGAAGGAACCCATGTCGCAGGAACCCTGCACGTTGTTCTGACCACGCAGCGGGTTTACACCAGCGCCGTTGAAACCAATGTTGCCGGTCAACATGGCAAGGTTCGCCATGCCCATCACCATAGTGGAACCCTGGGAGTGTTCGGTAACACCCAGTCCATAATAGATGGACGCTCGGTTGGCCGCAGCATAGTGACGGGCTGCTTCGCGGACCTGGGTGGCATCGCCACCAAGAAGATACGCAACTGCTTCCGGAGAATTTTTCGGATCCTTGATAAAGGACAGCCACGTATGGAGGCCTTCCTGGTCGCAGCGCTCGTTCACATAATCCCAATCGACGAGATCTTCCTCGACGATGGTGTAGGCAAGCGCATTGATCAGCGCAACGTTACTGCCGGGCAAAAGCGGCAAGTGAATGCTGGCCTTGACGTGAGCAGACTCGACAAGATCGATACGGCGTGGATCACAGACGATTATTTCGGCACCTTCGCGCAGGCGTTTTTTCATGCGTGACGCAAATACAGGATGTGCATCAGTGGGGTTGGCGCCAATCAGCAGTACCAGATCGGTAGCGTCAACACTTGCAAAATCCTGGGTGCCGGCAGAAGTACCTAAAGTTTGTTTCAGACCATAACCTGTTGGTGAATGGCAAACACGCGCGCAGGTATCAACATTGTTGTTCCTGAAGGCAGTGCGGATCATTTTCTGCACGACAAAAACTTCTTCGTTGGTTGTGCGGGATGAGGTGATACCACCAATGGCTTTACGGCCGTATTTGGCCTGGATTTCCATGAAGCGGGTAGCGGTGTGGCTGATGGCTTCTTCCCAGCTGACTTCTTTCCAGGGATCAGAAGTTTTGGCGCGGATCATTGGCTTGAGGATACGCTCCTTGTGAGTCGCATAACCAAACGAGAAGCGGCCTTTGACACACGAGTGGCCATCGTTGGCCTTGCCGCTTTTCGCCGGCACCATGCGTACAACCTGGTCACCTTTCATTTCGGCGCGGAAGGTACAGCCAACGCCGCAGTAGGCGCAGGTGGTTTCGACACTGTGTTCAGGTGTGCCTAGGTCAATTACGGATTTTTCATTAAGTGTGGCGGTAGGGCAGGCCTGGACGCAGGCGCCGCAGGAGACACACTCGGAGTTCAGGAAGCCTTCATCAATACCGGCACTGACTTTGGAGCGGAAGCCGCTACCCTGGATAGTCAGTGCAAAGGTGCCCTGGACTTCTTCGCAAGCACGTACGCAGCGCGAACAGACGATACATTTGCTGGCTTCGAACGTGAAATAGGGGTTACTGGTGTCTTTCTTGGCATCAAGGTGATTTTCGCCGGCGTAACCGTAGCGGACTTCACGCAGGCCAACCGCGCCGGCCATGTCCTGCAGTTCGCAGTCGCCATTGGCGGAACAGGTGAGGCAATCGAGCGGATGATCAGAGATATAAAGTTCCATCACGCCTTTGCGCAATTTGGCGAGCTTGCCGTTTTGCGTTGTAACTTTCAGGCCGGGTTCAACTGGCGTGGTGCATGACGCAGGAGTGCCGCGCCGACCTGCAATTTCCACGATACACAGACGGCAGGAGCCAAAAGGTTCGAGGTTGTCGGTGGCGCACAGTTTGGGGATTGTGATACCAAGTTCCTTGGCTGCACGCATGATGCTTGTGCCTTTTGGAACGGTAACGGTGTAACCGTCAATTTCGAGGCTAACCATTTCTGTACTGGTGCTTGCAGGCGTGCCGAAATCGATTTCAGGAGCGGCAGTCTGAGGATCGAACATAATGGGCTGGCTGGTTACGATGGAGTTCATTGAAAATCCCCCTTGAAATGTTTAACTGCACTCATCACGGGCATCGGGGTCAGACCACCCATCGCACACAGCGATGTCGATTCCATGGTTTCACACAAATCTTTGAGGATGATGTGCTGTGCTTCGCGTTCAGGTTCTGAAGCGGCTGCCACGATCCTGTCTATTGTTTCCATTCCTCTTACTGAACCGATGCGGCAGGGCGTGCATTTGCCGCAGGATTCAATCGCACAAAACTCCATCGAGAAACGTGCCATCTTCGCCATGTTTACGGTTTCATCAAAAACTACGACACCGCCGTGACCCAGCATACCACCGGCTTTTGCAAAATCCTCGTAGTCGAGAGGTGTATCGAGTAACGCTGCCGGGAAGTAGGCACCCAGCGGGCCTCCTACCTGTACTGCACGTATCGGTTTGCCAGTGAAGGTGCCACCGCCAAAATCTTCAATCAACTGGCGGAGCGTAAGACCAAAGGCTTTTTCAACCAGCCCTCCACACTTGATGTTGCCGCCGAGCTGGAAAGGCATCGTGCCGAGTGAGCGTGCACGGCCGAAATTGGCGTAATGTTTGCCGCCTTTTTCCATGATGACCGGAATCGTCGCGAGTGAGATTACGTTGTTAACAACAGTGGGCTTGCCGAACAGGCCTTTCAAAGCTGGCAGAGGTGGTTTGAAGCGAATCTGGCCACGTTTGCCTTCGAGCGATTCAAGCAGGGATGTTTCTTCACCGCAGATGTACGCGCCGGCACCCATACGGACTTCGAGTTCAAAGGCATGATTAGTGCCCAGAATATGGTGGCCGAGATAACCAGCAGCCTTGGCATTGGCAATGGCTTCGAGCAGGATTTGCTGGGTCAGCGGATATTCAGAACGCAGATAGATAAATCCCTTGGTAGCGCCAACGGCGATGCCCGCAATCGTCATGCCTTCGACCAGGCTCAGTGGATCACCTTCCATGATCATGCGGTCGGAGAACGTGCCGCTGTCACCTTCGTCTGCGTTGCAGACAATATATTTCTGGTCGGCGCTGGCCTCAGCCACTGTGCGCCATTTGATACCGGTAGGGAACGCGGCGCCACCGCGGCCACGCAGGCCTGAATCGAGTATTTCCTGGATGATTTCCTTGCTGTCTTTGGCAAGAGCATCGTGCAGGCCCACAAAACCGCCGAGCTGTTTGTATTCTTCTATTGAGGTTGCGGCGATGATGCCGCAGCGTGCGAAGGTCTGGCGTTCCTGGTTCTTGAACCAGGGCAGTTCTTCAACATTGCCAAGTGCGAGCTTGTGTTTGCCGCCTGTGTGAAAACCTGCATCGAACAGTTCGGAAACATCTTCAAGCTGGACTGGACCATAACCAAGTCGGCCGGCAGGCGTAGTGACTTCAACCAAGGGTTCCAGAAAGCAGGCGCCACGCGAACCATTGCGGACAATCTCGATATCGAGTTTACGATAAAGTGCTTCAGTTTTTATGGCTTCAACCAGTGCTTCCGCACCGAGGGAGG
>CAIYIP010000008.1 GCA_903926285.1 uncultured Gammaproteobacteria bacterium | reverse complement strand
TCTCGCCATGCAATTGCACTTGCGCCGTCTCACCAGCGCGTTGGCGCTGTTATTGGTCACCCCAACCAGCTCCGCCCATCACGGGCTTGCCAATTTCAACCTGAACATCGACCTGACTGTTGCAGGCACCATCGTCGACATCGCACTGATCAATCCGCATTCATGGCTCTATGTCGACGTAACGAATCCAGACGGTAGCGCCAGCCAATGGAAGTGTGAGCTGCGCGGCGGTACTGCACTACGCCGGTCAGGCTGGGACAAGGACATGTTCGAGATCGGCTCGCAAGTAACCATCACTGGCTCGCCTGATCGCTTCGAAGCGAACACCTGCTACATGGGCTCGATCCTGTTCGCCAACGGCAACAAGATGGATCGTTATGGGCAATTGGTTGCGGCTGAGCGCGAGGTACGCAAGGCGATTACCATCAAACGCATGCCGAGCGGTGTCCCCGACCTTAGCGGCGACTGGGCCGCAGAGCAAGTCGTGATGACCGACCCGCGTGGTCTTACCGGTACGCTGGTTCCTCTTGGTATAGCCGACCAATTCGCGCCCGGAGAATTACCTGCGGGTGGCCGGGCCTTCCAGGGCTCGCGTGGCACGCCGGAATCATTCTCCGAAGAGCCACTCGCAACAACATGGAAACGACCATCGATGTTGCCACTGACCGACGCAGGCCGCGCCGCGATCGCCGACTTCGATGGCGGCTCCAGCGACAATCCGCGCCTGAACTGCGAGTCCACCAACATCCTGTTTGACTGGAGCTTTGACAATCCGATCAACCGCGTCCTCCAAACCGACAATGAAGTTCACCTAACCTATGGCCTCATGAACATGGAGCGCACGATTCATCTCGATCAACAGGAGTTTCCAGCGACTATCACTCCAAGCCGCACCGGCTACTCGATAGGCCGCTGGGAAAATGACGTATTGATCGTGGAAACACGTGGGCTTTTGGCAGGCATATTGTCAGCGGACACCAACACGCCACATAGCGATGCCTTGCGTGTGACTGAACGCTTCACGCTGGATCCTGCCAATGGCGCGCTGCTGCGCGAATTTACTGCAGAGGACGGTGTCTACTGGACCGGTGAATACCGTGGCCGCGACAGTTTGTTCGTCGCGTCGCTACCCTTCGAAGTTTACAACTGCGATGATCGCTCATTCAAAACTGACATGTTGCAGGATCAGCGCTCGCGACAACAATAACAACAATAGTCACAACACCAGTAACAAGAGAGGAACCATGAATAAAACCTGTACCGCTCTAAGCCTGCTCAGCTCGCTGCTGTTCAGCGCCAGCACTTTGGCGCAGGACTGCAACCGCGAATGCCTGACATCACACCTGAACACTTATCTCGATGCAGTTGCTGCGCATGAGCCGGCCAAAGGCAACCTCTGGGCTGGCTTCCGCCAGACTGAAAACTCGGTCGTGATCCCTGAAGGCCAGGGTGCCTGGGAGAACGTCACCGGGCTCGGCTCGATCCAGCGTCGTTATCTCGACCCCGTGCAGGGCCAGGCCGGTTATTACGGCACGGTAAAAATGGGTGAGGAAGAAGCCGTCGTAGCAATCCGCGTGAAAGTACAGTGGGACCAGGTCACGGAAGCCGAATGGTTTATCTCGCGCAAGAGTGATGTCGGCGTGAACGGCACAGGCAATACACCCTTCGATATCGAAACACTGCGCGCCACGCTGCCTGAGCAGCGCGTGGTACCACAAGGCGAGCGTATGCAGCGTGAGGCGTTGCAGGCAGTCGTGAACACCTACTTCGACGGCATCACGAGCCACAATGGTTTGATCGTGAAGGGTCATCCGGGCTGCTCGCGCTACGAAAACGGCTTTCCGACTTTCAATTCTCCGATGCGCGAAGGCATGGACATCGGCAACGAAGGCAAGACTGACTGTCGCACACAGGCCGACTTCGGTGTGGCGATTGTCGCCATTCGTGATTTCTACGTGATTGATGAAGAATCCCAGACAGTGATGGTCTCTGCGGTATTTCGCCGAGAGGCTGGTGAAGAACGGCGCCGCAACCACTTTACTGAAGTGTTCCACCTCGACACCGGCAAGATCCGCGATATCCATGCGGCTTTTTACTACGCTCCGGAAGATCGTCCGGTGCCAAACTGGCCGCCATACGACGGACTGTTTCCGCTGCCAGCAGCGTATCGTTAAAAAAACCTTTAAAACGCCCTCCGCAGATGGGGGGTTGTTACGGGGCTATATTCAGTCATATCGCCGAAGTAACAACAGGCTTTAACACGAAAGACCAATCCAGGCTGGTGGGCACTGCTTAAAAATACAAGCGTAAATTTGCAGCTGTAGTGTCTGCTGTGTCATTGCCGGTATACACCACGCCAACTGCAAAAGCTGGAGTAAGAACATAATTCCCGGATGCAGTGTGTCCACCTGATGGCCATGGCGTAGCTCCCTTTGTCGGAGTGCAGAACTATCTCTATCTGGCACTCAGCGTCCAATAGCTTCTAGTTTAGAGGCCTTTCCTTATCCTGCATTTATGGTGTTTAAAGCAATAAGAATGCTTGCCGGTTTTCAGGATTTCTCAATGATGAGTGATACGATCCAGGTGCACTGGCAGTCATCCTGGCATGGCCCGGCACTGGTAGCCATTCGCTGAAAGACACCGTATAATTTAGAGTCAATCCTGACACATTATGGAATGCACAATCCAAGTGTATTTACTACCATCAACTTTAGCAGTATTTGCATACAGGGAGCCTTCATATTTATGACGACTCCCCTCTTCACTTACAGGACGTTAACAATAATATAAATGGCGTACCCATTTTGAAATTTCTCTTGCTGCTATTCAGCGCGGTGTTCCAGCCGCCAGCTTTACTTACGCCTGTGCGTATTACCAAACACAAACAACAAAAAAGGGGTTTATAATGAAATTTGCTGCACCATTCGTATTATCTTCTCGTTCCGAAAAGTCCATTTCTGTCCACCAGCCACTTCGGCTCTGCACACTCGCACTAGCCATCGGGTTTGCTACCCAGGGCTTGGCCCAGGATAAGGGGCTTGAAGAAGTCACGATCACCGGCTCGCGTATTCAACGCACGTCCGGCATGGAAACACCAACACCTGTGACCTCGGTTGGCGCAACAGAACTTGCTGACATGAATCCACGCCAGATGGTGGAAGGTCTGAGCCAGTTGCCACAGTTCCTGAACAACCAGCGTCCCCAGAACACCGGCCCACTCACTACCGGCGGTTCCAACCTGAACCTGCGCGGTGCTGGCTCCACGCGTACCCTGGTACTGCTGAACGGACGCCGTCTCCCAAGCGGCAATCGTTATGGTGTGGTGAACGTCAGTTCGTTGCCCGAAGCAGCAATCAGCAATGTCGAGATCGTCACAGGTGGCGCATCAGCCGCATACGGTACCGATGCTGTGGCGGGCGTCGTGAACTTCATTCTTGATACCGACTACGAAGGTTTCAACGCCAATGTGCAGGCGGGCACCACCTCCCGACGTGATGGTGACAACTACGGTTTTGGCGCCACATGGGGCAAGGCGATAGGCAAAGGCCATCTACTCGTGACTGGCGACTACTATGACCAGGACCTGATCCAGTCACTCGATGCACTCAAATCCCGCCCGTGGTTTATGCAGCGCGCGTGGGTAACCAACCCGGTTGCCGGTGCTCCAACTTTCATTACCCGCAACTTCGTGCGCCAGACCAATACGTCGGCGAGTGGCATCATCAACCAGCCTGGCTCTGCTCTCAACAAACTGGAATTCGTGCGCAACGGTGAACAGATAACTACAAAACCGTTGAATTTTACGGGTGTTGGCCGACTGGAAGGTGGCTGTAACTGCTTTGCCGAGAACCAGCGCGACCCAAGCTGGGGCATGGATGCGGACAATACGGTACAGAACGCCAATGCGCGTCATAGCGTGTTCGTTTACGGCGACTATGATTTCAATGAACAGTTCAGCGTCTTTGTGCAAGGCATATATGGTTTTGCGCAGGTCTATGGTCCGTGGTTCACTCAGCCGATTCTGACCGGCGCCTGGCAGGGCCGTATCTTTTCGGGCAACCCCTTCCTGCCTTCCAACGTGCAGACCGTCATGGACCAGGAAAACCTGGCCTCCATCGGTTTCGGCATGAGTGGCTTGACCCGCAACGACAAGGACAGCCCACTCGGCTATTACTCTTCCGAGCAGAACGATGAGTTGCGCTCGCTGACCACGGGCTTTGAATATAACTTCGAGGGTGGACTGCTTGATGGCTGGCGTGCCAACTACTATGCGCAGTACGGTGAGAACAGTCAGGAACAGCTCTTCAATGGCGGCGTTATCATGGGTCGCCTGCCACTCGCCATGGATGTCGTGCGTAATCCTGCCACCGGCGCGCCGGTTTGTCGGGCCGCGTTAGTAAATCCTGCAACGTTTGGCGACTGCGTACCGGTCAACCTGTTTGGTGGTGTCGATAGCATCTCGGCCGCTGCAGCGAGTTACCTGCTCGACGACGAAGCGAAAATCCTGTCTGACTCCGAGCAAATTTTTACCGAAGTTGTGCTCGACGGCGAACTGCATGAAGGTTTCGGTGCGGGTCCAGTCATGATGGCGCTGGGTGCTTCCTACCGCCGCGACCAAGTCCTGCAACGCAAGGCCGACCTGCGTGACGAGTTCGTCTATCTGAACGGCGTCAGTACCGGCTTCCGCGGCTTGATTCCGGAGAATTTGCCAAACGGCATGCCGGGCGTGCGCGCCAACAGCGTGCCAACCGGCTACCAGGGCAACAACAGCCTGTCGAACGTGTTGTTCACTGGCTCCTACCAGACGCCCAATACCGTGCTGGCTGGTAACTTCGCGGTGAAGGAAGTATTTACGGAAGTTGACGTGCCACTGCTGGCTGATCGCAACCTCATTCAAGGCCTTGATGTGAACCTGGCTTACCGTTATGCCGAGTACACGGGTTCAGGTGGCATCGACTCCTGGAAATACGGACTCAGCTGGCAGATCACCGAAGCCCTGCGCTTCCGTGCCACACGCTCGCGCGACGTGCGTGCGGCCAACATCCGCGAGCGTTTCGACGCCACAGCTGGCGGCGCCAACGTTAATGATCCGGTGTTCAATAACGCAGTGTTTGCAACTTCCAGCCGCACGGGTGGTAATCCACTCGTGAATCCGGAAGAAGCCGATACCGTAACCTTTGGTGTCGTCTGGCAACCCGATGGCATACTTGAAGGCCT
>CAIYIP010000007.1 GCA_903926285.1 uncultured Gammaproteobacteria bacterium | reverse complement strand
GGCGAATATGTATCGTTCACCAATGCGCCATTGCCACTTGAAGAAGTTGGCGCACCAGTAGCTTTCATTGATATCTCCGGCGGCAGACTGCCAGGCATCTCGAAAAATGCAGTGTCGCTTGGTGTTGAATACGTGCAGCCATGGAATCTGTTCGGCGCCAGCGGCGAGTTCTTTCTGGGTCTAGACACTTACTATCGTTCCGAGTTTTCATCAAGCCCTTCACCTTCGCGCTACCTTAACGTCGAGGGCTACACACTGCTCAACGCTCGTCTCGGTTTTCGCACCGAGGGCGCATGGTCGGCTTTCCTCTGGTCACGTAACGTGACTGACAAAGACTACTTTGAGCAATTGCTGCCAGGTGCAGGTAATGCAGGTCATTACGCAGCGGTGCTTGGCGACCCGCGAACCTACGGCGCAACGTTGCGTTACTCCTTCTGACATGCTGCCAAAACATTTGCGGAATAACAGCGGCATTTCATATTCGAAGTGATGCGATGCTTTTTGCTTTAGCTGATGCTTCAGAAAACACCCGGCACCCCATGGTGCTGATGCAGCTGTCTGGATAGACTACCCAAAATTTATTGCTTAATGTGACAACAAACATGACTACTCGGGGCCGTCGACTTGATCGGCAAATCAGTTTTTTGCTGGGCATCAGCCGCGATAACGTCGGGTTGCTGCTTGCGCAAAAGCGCATAACCGTTGATGGCACCCTCGCCAGCGATCGGGACATGCTGGTTGACAGCTTCAGCCGCATAACACTCGACGATGAATTGTTGCAGGCGGAAAGCGCGGTGTACCTGATGCTGCATAAGCCGCTTGGCGTAGTAAGTGCAACTCGCGATACACAACATGCGACAGTTATTGATCTGATTGAACATCCCTTAAGTTCCACGTTGCACATCGCGGGACGCCTTGACATGAATTCAAGTGGCCTGCTGCTGCTTACGAATAATGGCCGGTGGTCACGCCATTTGACGGGACCCGCTTCAAACACCAAAAAAGTTTATCTGGTGACAGTGCAAAATCCGCTCGAAACTGTGTATATCGAAGCGTTTCAAAAGGGCATGTACTTTTCGTTCGAGAATATCACTACCCGTCCGGCACACCTGGAAATCCTGTCGGAGTATACGGCCCGCGTGACTTTGCAGGAGGGGCGTTATCACCAGATCAAACGTATGTTCGGCCGCTTTCGCAATCCAGTGCTCGCCATCCATCGTGTTGCGATCGGAGGTCTGCAACTGGATGCGGCGCTATTGCCGGGTGCGAGTCGCGAATTAGACAATAATGAAGCGAGCAGTGCATGTCCGGGTTTTGCCGTAGGTATTCGCAGCAACGTGGCATGAGAGAACGGTTTCAGTCTGCGACTGTTTCCCTGTGACCCAGGAATGATTTGAGCACGTCCAGAAATGCCGGCCCATATTTTTCTTTCTTGCGTTCGCCCACGCCGCTGACTTCGCCACAAGCACTGAGGTTTTGCGGCATCAGCCTGCACATGTCTTCGAGTGAGCTGTTGTGGAAAATAACGTAAGGCGGCACTTTCTGTTCTTCGGCGAGCTGGAGCCGGCATTCGCGCAGGGCTTCCCACAGCAGAGGATCGCTATCGAACGGCGCCTCGGAAACAAGAGTTTTTCTGGTTGAGGTTTTTTTGAGCGGCTTGGTCTTTTCGTCGCGGCGTAGCGCAATCGTTTCTTCGCCGCGCAGCAAGGCGCGGCATTTTTCCTCGAGTTTGAGCGCGCCGAAGCGATCAATATCCACACTCAGGAAATTACGTGCCACGAGCTGGCGGAACACGGAGCGCCACTGGTTGTTGTCGAGCGCGTTACCCACGCCGTAAACCGCGAGATGATGATGATCAAACTGGAAGACCTTGTCGGTTTCCGCGCCGCGCAGCACTTCAATAAGATGGCTCACGCCAAAACGTTGCCCAGTGCGGAATACCACACTTAACGCCATACGTGCCGCTTCGGTGCCGTCCCACGTGCTGACAGGTTCAAGACACGTATCGCAGTTGCCGCAGGGTTGCGCCATGTCGTCACCAAAATACCGTAACAGTGACTGGCGTCGGCAGCTGGTGATTTCGCAGAGGCCAAGCATGGCATTGAGGCGATGTTGTTCCGCGCGTTTGTGTTCGTCGCTGCCTTCTGACTCAGCCATCATCTGGCGCAGCTTGATGACATCCTGCAAACCATACAGCAACCACGCGGTCGCAGGTGCGCCGTCGCGACCGGCGCGACCGGTTTCCTGGTAATACGATTCGATTGTTTTTGGCATGTCGAGATGCGCCACAAAACGCACATCAGGTTTGTCGATACCCATGCCGAACGCAATGGTTGCCACCATGATGAGCCCCTCCTCTCGCTGAAATCGTGCCTGATGATCGGCACGTTTTCTGGCATCGAGGCCGGCGTGATATGGCAGCGCGTTGAAACCTTCGCCCTGCAGCCACGTTGAGGTCTCTTCGGTTTTCTGGCGCGACAAACAGTAGATGATGCCGGCAGCATGTGGGTATTCAGTTTTTAAAAAACGCAGCAACTGCTGGCGCGGGTTTTCCTTGAGTGTGATGCGATAACAAATGTTGGGACGATCGAAGCCTGCAATAAACTGGCGCGCAGAGCCCAGATCCAGGCGTGTGATGATTTCGTTGCGGGTGCGCACGTCTGCCGTGGCAGTCAATGCTATGCGTGGCACGTCAGGGAAAAGCTGATGCAGAATACCTAGCTCAAGATAATCGGCGCGAAAATCATGTCCCCACTGGGATACACAATGGGCTTCATCAATAGCGAAGAGTGCGATGTTGCTGTTCTGCAACAATTCGCGCGTACGCTGCTGCTTGAGGCGTTCGGGAGCGAGATACAACAGATCGAGTTCGCCACGGGCGAGCGCGGTTTCAATCTGCCTGACCGTGGAAGCATCGAGTGTCGAATTAAGAAACGCCGCACGCACGCCCAGCTGCTGCAATGCCTGCACCTGATCCTGCATCAGCGCAATCAGTGGCGAAATCACCACGCCGCAACCCTTCCTGACGAGCGCAGGAATCTGGTAGCACAGCGATTTACCACCGCCTGTCGGCATCAATACCAGTGCATCGCCACCAGCCACAAGCGTGGTAATGATGTCTTCCTGCGGAGCACGAAAGGATTGAAAACCGAAAACGGAGTGAAGGAGTTCCAGGGCACGATTCATGACTTCACTATAGCGGGGAAATACGCTGGCGCAAGGCTTGTAATGACAAAGTTGCAGGCCGTAAGTCTTGCCAACAGATCAGGCCCAACCAGCGCCGCCATACATTACCGCCTTTGCCTGTATAGAACATGTTCTGCAAGGCAACAAATGGCCATCAAGCTTGCAGGCATTTGCACTGCGAAAAACCTAAATTGCGTCAATCACCTTTTTGCAGGACTACGCGGTTGAACTGAACGCTGGATCACGCCACGTTGTCAGTACATTGGTGAACTGGTCCGCAGACACGCGACATCGAAAAAGACTATGATAGACAAACTTTTATGGCTCCAGGAACAATGCTATAAACGCTTTTGTCATATAAGAAGACCGAACCATTAGCTGGGGCAAACATGGGCATTTGTCCAACTTGGATGCCCAACGGATTGATATAGTATTTTTCACGCCGCAGGGAGATTCAGTTGAACAAATAACTTTCAATTTATTGTTGATCAAGCCAATGGCAATATCATATGAAAAGCCAAACCACTCTGAAAGAATAGTAAATATTTGCGCCAAACCCTCAAACACGAATCTGTTTGCAGTTATCAAACACTTCGTTCTCATAAGCTGTGAAATAGCGCAACCAAGATAATCCCGCACCATGAAGCTTAAAGATAAAATTGTACAGTCTGTCAAATGGCTATTTATTGCCCAGATTTCGTCACAAGTTATCAGAACCATTGTGACCATTCTGGTGATCCGCGACTTTGATGCGCGCGAGATGACCTATGTTGCGCTCTCGCAATCCATAATCGGTTTTTTTGAAATGTTCTCAACACTGGGATTGGGTTCTGCCATCGTGCGGCAGAAAGATGTCAGCAAACAGGAGCTTCAGGATATTTTTGGAGTCGTGCTGGCAATCAATCTATTTCTG
>CAIYIP010000006.1 GCA_903926285.1 uncultured Gammaproteobacteria bacterium | reverse complement strand
GTGGCAACAACACCTGTGGTGATGCGAATTTCGCGTGCTCCTACCGCAGCTCAATCGCCTGGAAAACACCTACGCTGGCGCTGCCGATGGACAACAATCCGCAGCAGATCTTTGAACGACTGTTCGGCATCGGCACCACCGACGAAGAACGCAAGGAAAAGCGCCGCCAATCCGCGAGCCTGCTCGATTCGATCCGCGAAGACGTGTCGAGCTTGAACCTCAAACTGCCACAAAGCGACCGCGTAAAACTCGACGAATACCTGCAGGAAGTCCGCGAAATCGAACGCCGCGTGGCGCTTGTAGATGCAAGACTGTCAGCCGAAGCGCTTGATGTCCCAGATGCACCAGCCGGCATCCCCAACGGTTTCGCCAATCACGTCAACCTCATGTTCGACCTGCAGGTACTCGCCTACAAGTCGGACATCACACGCGTGTCCTCGATGATGATGGCAGCAGAAGGCAGCAACGTACGTTATCCCGACGCCGGCGTGGCCGACGGCTTCCACAACTCGTCACATCATTCCAACGAACAGAAAAACAAAGACCTGTTCGCAAAAATTAACACCTACCACATCTCGGTATTGAAAGGCCTGTTCGACAAGATGGCTGCCACCCCCGACGGCGACGGCACCCTGCTGGATCACTCCCTCATCCTCTACGGCAGCAGCATGAGCGATGCCAACGAGCACAACTTCGATCCACTGCCTCTGCTGCTGGGCGGTCACGCCAATGGTTTGCTGGAAGGTGGACGTCACATCCAGTTTGAAGCCCACACACCACTCGCTAACCTGTACCTGGGACTCCTGGATAAGTTTGGTATCCAGCGGGATAGTTTTGGAAATAGTACGGGTAGGTTGGAGGTTTAGTTTTTGCTTTTAAAAAAATGTCCGTAACCCGGACATTTTTTTTGCGTGTCTGGAATATTAGATTATGAATTCCAGTAACGAGAATCGTCGAAGATTCACAAGGGACACCCGCTTTCCCCCGCCACTTCACACGGGACACCCACTTTTTCCTGCTAAGGCTTCACACGGGACACCCGCTTTTTCCTGATAATAAAAATGGCTTTCGTCCTTTGGCCGCACTCTACGTATAACGAGATATGAAACCTGGTAGGAATGCCGTTGTGTTGGTGTTAGCAGGAGTTCTGGCACTTTTTCAAATTGCTCAAATCCAAGCCCAGGCTCTGCTGCCTTTTCTTCCCTTGTCTGGCCCTCATCAGGTGGGTCATGTTGAACTTGATGTGGTTGATGTCGGCATTTACTGAAGAACCAGATGATCAGCGCCACTTGCTGGTGAGTCTGTATTACCCGGCTGCAGTGCCCGCCGGCAAATCGTGACATTGGTCATTGACTTGATGGCAATGCACTTGCAGAAATAGGTGTCAGAGTCTTATTTACTGGCAATCCAGAATTCGACTCCGACACCTGTTTTCCGTACCATGCTGAACGTTCCAGCCGCAGCTGGTAGGCAGGAAACAAGGGACTAGATCAATTCTCATAATAACGACAACATGATGCCCTAGGGCAAAAATTAGAAGAGGGTTAAATGAAGCAGAAATTCACAGTAGGCAAGATTGTCCCAGGCATCCTTACAGGCGCCTGTATCGGACTTTTCCTGGTCCAGGCATCAACCGCCGCCGAGGCGATTCCTGCAATCGCGGGGCTCTGGCAGATGCCACAGTGCCCCGGTCCTGCGGGTGGGGGTGGCTTCAACCGCGCTTGTATGGAAGTGGCGGAGGATGATGAGAAGTTGACCGACCGCGCAAAGGCTTACCACGAAGTCACCGATGAATTCGCCCAGCCGAAATACGACTGCGCGCCAATGCCCATCCCCATGATGTGGAGCGAACCCTACGACTTTGCCATCGAACAATTGGAAGACCGCGTATTGATTCGCTACGGCAAGGAAGAAGTGGTACGAACGATCTGGCTCGAAGGGAATGGCTTGGCAGAACCACAGTACAACGAATTCTTCTACTATGGACACTCCGTTGGGCGCTACGAAAACGGTGCCCTGCTGGCGGTGACCGACCGCTTCACCTTCGATCCCCAAGGCTGGAACGCGGATGACCGCGTACCCTCCTCCTCACAAAAGCAGCTGTTCGAACGCTTTTCGATGGAAGACGGCCATCTCGTGCTCGAAGTAACTGCCACCGACACATTCTTCCTCAAGGAGCCACTGACCTACCGCGTGACCGCTCAACCGGAAACCATGGGATGGGATTTCAACTGGGATTGCGACCTGGATGCCTCACGTCAGATCCTGAAGATCATGGCGCCGCAATATCCAAACGATCCACCCATCGAATACATCAACTACGAGGCACGCCCATAAGACTATCATACCCTCGCCCCTGCGAATTCAACCGTCTTTGACGATGGATGAACTTCGCCAGCTTCAGGCAAACGTAAAACCCTGATGCCTCAACGGCAGTTCGCGAATGCGCCTGCCGGTGGCGGCATATATAGCGTTGCAAAACGCTGGCAAAAGGGGCGCCTGGCCGGGTTCGCCCACACCACCCCAGAAGCCGCCGGTCGGCGCCAGCACCACTTCTACTTTCGGCATTTCGGCCATGCGCAGCACGCGGTAGTCGTGGAAGTTGGCTTCCCTGACGCGGCCGCGCTCGATGCTTATCTCGCCCCACAGTGCCGCGCTCAGTGCCCACACTGTTGCGCCCTGTATCTGCGCGATCACGTTGTCGGGGTTCACCACATGGCCGCAGTTGATGGCCTGCACGATGCGATGCACCTTGATGGCGCCTGCGTCGTTGACGGAAAGTTCCACAACTGCAGCAGTAAAGCTCCCATACGGTTCCGTGGTAGCGATGCCGCGAAATACGCCGGGTGCGGGTGCCGTGTCCCAACCGGCCGCTTCAGCGACAGTTTGCAGAATGTGGCGCGACAGTTCGTCTGCAGCCATATTGTTAAGGCGAAATTGATAAGGATCTTCACCGGCGGCTACGGCCAGTTCGTCGATGAACTGCTCACGCGCGAATGGCGTTTGCGACCAGCCCACCGTCCGCCAGAAGCCGATCGGCACATGGGTTCGGCATTCCTTGTAGCTCTGATCCTGGTCGTCGACCAGATAAGGCAGCCGCGTGAAGCCTTCGGTGGCCATCGCATCGACGCCATTCGGTAACTGGGGCATGCCGATGCGCTGGAGCATCAACGAACCACTGGCGATGCGTGCGCGCCAACCCGTGATCTTGTTGTTGGCGTCAAGCCCGGCCTGCATTTTGTACATCGCCAGCGGGCGATAGAAACCGTGCTGAGTGTCCTCTTCGCGCGTCCACAGCAGTTTCACAGGTGTCCCGGCCGGCATCCGGGCTGCAATCAAAGCAGCCTGGCGCGTGAAGTCGCCGGTGCCGCCACGGCGGCCGAAACCACCGCCTGCCTGCACGCGATGCACGATGACATTTTCCGGTCGCAACTCAAGCGCTCCAGCGATCTCAAGGGCAACACTGTCGGCGGATTGCGTGGATGTCCACACTTGTACTTTGTCGGGATCAATCACCACTGTGGCGCCCATCGGTTCCATCGGCGAGTGGCTGAGGTAGGGCGTGTAGTACTCGGCCTC
>CAIYIP010000005.1 GCA_903926285.1 uncultured Gammaproteobacteria bacterium | reverse complement strand
GTCAGGTTGACGGCATCGAGGAAAACTTCAACCCTGGCGTTAACCTGGTAACGCACGGAGAAATCAAGCTCTTCGTCGGTATCCCAGTAAATGTCGCCATTATCAACGGGATAGACCGCGCCATTAATCACTTTATACGTGCCCACGGATTGACCCCACGGTGTACGGTACTGATAAGCAAGCCGCATGGTCAGTCCATATTTTTCGTAAGTGCCCTGCAAGTTGTAAACCTCATCGGAGGTGCCCAGCACGCTGATGGTACGCTCAGGCACACCGTTAACCGCCGGGAGATTCACCTCGGAGTTGGTCCACGTTCCGGAGAAGTTGAGACCAAAACCTTCCATCCACTCTGGCAGGTTCATACTTTGTGCGAGCCGTTCTGCGCTGGCGGTGTAAGCAATCTCAAAGCCGTTGAGATAACCGTCACCCGCGTTGCCGATGCTGGTCTGTGTATATCCCGAGCGATCTATACCAGCAATATCCAGCGTATCGAGGCCAAACGTACTGGCTTGCTGCACAAGCACGTCTGTGATGTCTTTGTAGAACATACCCGCAGAGAAAAAATCACCGGTTGGCAGATACCACTCGAGGTAGGCATCAAGACCAATCTGTTTTTCGGGTTTGGCTTCAGGGTTGCCACCCGAAATAGTCTGCGCTGCATCGTTAATGGTGAAGTTAGGACGCAGGTCATCGAAGTCGGCGCGTGATGCGGACGTTGTCAAACCATAACGCACTTTGACGTCGTCACTCACATTCCAGTTCAGATGCACACTTGGATAATACAAAGTGTCATCGCTTTTGGTCTCAACCAGACGCGTTGTGGCAGGTGTAGTACCAGCGGCGGGGAAAGTTACATACGCCTCACCAGTATTCTCGATCTGCTCAACACGCATACCGTACACAACATTGCCCCAGGCGAAGTCACTGGTGGCCATACCGTAGAGTGCAGCGATGTTTTCAGTTACTTCCCAATAGTTTGCGCGCGTGTCTTGCAAGGTTGCGGCACCGCTGCGAATTTGTTCATTCATGAATGCGGTGGTGGCACTTACATCCGTATAACGAAACCTGTAATTCAAATCCTGGCCACCGAGATAACTGGTGTCAGTAGCGAAATCAGCCCACTTCGGGATCGTTCCTGTACTAAAGCTGCGCAAATAGTTGGTCTCTTCCGATGTCTTGGTACGATCCGTATAGAGACCGCCGAACTCAAGGTTCGTTGGTAAGCCAAACAGTTCGGACATATGCTCCAGGTCGAGTTTCACAGTATCGGCTCTGGTTTTATCAGCGCCTTCGATCTGCGCAATACTTTGCATCGGAAACTGAAAGTCTTCGATATTGGTGATCTGGTTGTCCTTGGTACGTGCAGCCGTAACACCACCTGTGCTGAAGAAGCGCAAGGTATTGGCATCGCCGTCACGGAAGTCGTATTCCACGGTTGGTCGCAGTAAAAAGCTGGAAGGACTCTGGAGAGCAGCAGTGACTGGTGTATTACGACCGTCCTGGGTAAAGGTGTGGTTCAAACGCCAGGACACATCCCAGTCGGACATCGTGTGCTCGCCACCAAAAGTGTTGGTCTTGGTCAATTCTTCGCCATCACGATAGTCGATACGGCCATTGATACGCGCGCCAAAGACTGTGCCCGATGTTGGGCTGTTGGCATTGATGAAATTTGCGCTGGTGTAACCTGCACCTGAAGCGTCGGTACCCTGGTCAAGGCGTACGATGAAGTTGTCACGATACTCATCGTCATGGAACAAGGTGTTGATCGTGCTGGCGAACAGCGTGTTCTCTTCGTTGAGTTTGTAATCAACTCGCAGCGTTGCGGAAATATTTTCGCGTGTCAGGCGGTAATGTTTGTTCTCGTGCTCACGTGCGAAATGTTTGGATGGATCGATGGTGTTGCTCAGATAAGGATCGGTCTCCCAGTTGTCCGTGGCCATTTCACGACTGTAGTACGAACCCTGCGCAACCACACCAAGCTTGCCGCCTGCAAAAATATTCGAATAGACCAGCGAACTGTCAACCTCATCACCACCACCGAGGTCTACCCTGCCAACTCCCACCTTGCCGGTGATCTTTTGCCCGGGATTATCGAACGCACGACGTGTGCGGATATCAACATTGCCAGCCACCGTGTTACCGGCCATTGAGGGAACTATCGCTTTCTCTACGGTAATCTGACTCGCAATCGCCGATGGAATATTATCGAAGCGCGAGGCACGGCCTTCCGGGCTTACAACACTCAGGCCATCGAACGACAAAGTGGTCCAATACACGGGGGCGCCGCGCAGATTGATATAACGCGCCTGGCCCTGGTCACGCTCTACGGCAACGCCGGGTAGTCGTCCAACTGCGAAGGCCACGTTTTGATCCGGCAGATTGCCGATCAAGTCGGCTGCAAGAACACTGACGAGTGAGTTGGATGCGCGCTGTGCAGCCAGCGCAGTGGCGGCACTTTCTGCCATCGGGCGACGCGCAGTAATTGTTACCTCTTCTACGGCGGCGCCGGTGGTCGCGGATTCAGCAGCCATCAGGTTCACGGCGTGGGAAATACCCAGCGCAAGCACAGCAAGCCGCAAGGGTCCCTTGGTAAAAGTATTCAAGTTGGACATGGGTAAAACTCCATTTGGGATAAAAGTAAAAAACTGCAAAAATCAGGTGCTGCGGGTAATCTCATACACAACTCCATCAGCATCGGTATTCGATGGTCCGGTTTGCGAGCTGAAATAAAGCCGTTGATAAGAGGGGTCAAATGCTGGGCCACAAATTTCCGAGAGATCCTGGCCGACGATCTGTACAATCGGTAATGCCTGGCCTGCATGAGTCAGCAACACGATCTGCATATCGCCGCCGTCTTCGGCCACGAGCACATCGCCGGATGCTGTAATGGTGATGTTGTCGACGCCGCTCAGATGTGGCGTAACCGCAGTCGCCACGTCATAAATAATGCTGAGCTGTTCTTCGTGTGTGTCGTAGCGCCACACGCGGTTGTCGCCCTTCGTGGTGAAGTAGACAGAGCCGTCGTGCCACGCGATGCCTTCGCCACCGTTGAACTCTGTGGCAGCGAGCAGCTGATAACGCGTAGGCGTGACGATGGCGAGCGGATCAGGTACATCAAGCCACGTCACATACATCGCACCATCTTGGTTGCTCACTTGAGCAATCTGCAGACAACCGGTGCTCAGATCGGGCAAGGCATTGGCCGGAATAAAACGATACAGCCCACCGTTCATTTCATCTTCGGTCAGATACAGATGGGAGAAGTCGGGATCGATTGCGACAGCTTCATGTTTGAAACGCCCGAGTGCGTGGCGTGCCTCAGCCTTTTTCACGCCGAACGGATCACATTCATACACAAGACCACGTTCAACTTCTTCGCACGACAGCCAAGTCTGCCACGGTGTTTTGCCACCGGCGCAATTATTGTCGGTGCCAGTGAGAATTGCATACGCATCAACAATATCGCCGCTGGCATTAAAACGCACCGCGCCGACACCACCGCCACCATCGATAATTTTTACTTCGCTGTTGGAAACGTAAATCCAGCCGCCATCGTCTGTCGCAAAACATGCACCACCATCAGGCGCGTTGTGCCAGATGTAGGAAGCAGTGTCGAGTACGGTAGTAGATGAACGTGCTACCACACGCGACTTGAAACCCGGCGGCAGGCGCAGGCCATTACTGTCGGGTGGCATCAATTCGCCGAGGCTTGCGCTTTCATCGAACAGAAAACTTGTTTTGGTATTCTCTGCGGCTGTGACTGCGGGAATTTTGAGTCCACACAGAAAGGCGGCAAAACCACGAGAGCCCCAGGTGAGAAAATCACGGCGCTGGAGTGAACTGCTAAGGTGTTTATTCATCCACGCACAATAATCAGCGTGTATTAAATTCTTATGAAAGAGTTGTTAAATATTTAACAAGCGTCGATTAAGAAATGTTTATTTACTCAAACCGGGGATAGCCCAAAATACACGTTAAGGTTGACGTGCAGAGAGCCATTCCCGGGCGGGGCCTGTCCTGAAGAGCACTGACTTTAGACCTGCTCCATCAAAGTGCAGGGGAATCGTGCGCATGGATGCGAACGCAAGCTACAGGGGTGAAGCAAGCGTTTACAAAGCACAGCTTTGTGCGCAGCTAAACGACACTCAGCTGCGCTGAGTGGCTGGACCCGCTTGCGGGTACTTGCGCGGTCAAGGAATTCAAGGCATTGAACCCCGTGGTGAAGGCGCCCACGCTTATTCTCGATTCAGGCGAAATGCTGATGGACTCCACATTGATTATTGATTACGTCGAATGCTGTGTTGCCGGTAAAAGTCTGCTGGCGTCCGATAAAGTAGAACGTACGGTGGCCTTGCGCCGCATCAGTCATGCACTCATGGCAACCGACAAAGCCGTGCAGCTAATTTACGAGCGCAACTTGCGTCCCGTCGAAAAACAACATGAGCCATGGCTCGAACGTGTGACCGGTCAGATACTCGCAGCTTGTGCCGCTCTCGAGACCATCATCACACAACATCCTCTGCCAATGCAGAGCGGCAAGCTCTCACAGGCCGCAATTACCCGTGCAGTCGCGTGGCAGTTCATCAACAGCATGCTGCCCGCGCTTGTTACGGCGACGGATCATCCACAGTTGCAAACACTTTCTATAGTCGCAGAAAGCCTGCCCGAATTTCTTGCATTTCCTCCCGATGGCCCAGGAGTTGTGGCACACTCCTGAGCACGGCGGCTTTGCTTGCGCAGGACAACGTCATGAAGATTCACTATCTGCAACATGTTCCGTTCGAAGGCCTTGGCAGCATGGAATTACATCTGCGCGCTCAAGGCCACTCACTCTCAAGCACACATCTGTACCGCGATTCGATCCTGCCGGACCCTGGCGACATTGACTGGCTCATTGTGCTGGGCGGCCCAATGGGTGTGTATGACGAAGCGCTCTATCCGTGGCTGAAAATTGAAAAGCGTTTTATCCGCGAGGTGATCGCTGCAGGCAAACGTGTGCTCGGTATCTGCCTCGGCGCGCAGTTGCTAGCCGAAGCTCTGGGTGCGCGCGTGTTTCGCAATAAACATCAGGAAATAGGCTGGTTCCCGGTGCAGCGTATGCCCGGCAATGCGATCGCTGCGCTGTATGCAGCGTTTCCGCCTGAAGCCGATGTGTTCCACTGGCATGGCGACACCTTTGATCTGCCCGCCGATGCCGCACTGCTTGCGAGCAGCGAAGCCTGCAGGAACCAGGGGTTTATTTTTCGCAACCAGGTGCTTGCACTGCAGTTTCATCTGGAGACTACGCCGCAGAGCGCAGCCGACCTGATCGCACATTGTGGTAACGAACTCGATGGCTCGCGTTATGTGCAGGATGCAACAACCATTCTTGCGGAGCCGCTGCGCTTCGCCACGATCAATCGCATCATGGCTGGTGTGCTTGATACTTTTGCGGCGCTGCTGATTCTGCGTCGCGCCACGCCAGCCGATCTTGTCATCCTGCAGCAGTGGAACCAGCAGCCACATATGCGCGCCGCAAAGGGGGTTGGCGACTGGGGTTGGAAAGCTGAACTTGCACAGCAACAAGCAGGGCGCGAGAACCTGATCGCCGATGTCGCCGGCAGTCCCATTGGTTTTGTCCAGATCACTGATCCAGCCCTGGATGATTCACACTATTGGGGTCTGCTTGAGCCTGGATTCCGTGCAGTGGATCTCTGGATAGGCAAAGAAGCAAATGTTGGCAAAGGGTACCGCACACGCATGATGGAACAGGCGTTGGAACGCAGCTTTGCTGATCCTGCCGTTAAAGCCGTGCTGATCGATTCGCTTTACGACAACACGCGTGCGATTCGCTTTTACGAAAAATTCGGCTTTGAATTTGTCGAGTACTGCCCGTTTGGCGCAGATGACTTCAGTGTTTATCAGTTGCCGCGCAAGCAGTATGAGCAGCGCAAGCTGACCGCATAACTACAGGAAAAGTCCCATGCGTTATACCGGAAGCTGTCATTGCAAGGCCGTGACCTTTGTGATTGAAGCGCCTGAACATCTCGAGGTTGAAGACTGCAATTGTTCGATCTACGCGAAGGCGGGCAAAAGCAAGGAATAAAAATTTGCCGTCGCGCAGTGAAGCAGGTGCAGCGAAAATGGTAGCATCGGCGCCATTACGTTCAGCTGCAGCAGGTTTCATGAAAGCCAAATCCAATCTTGTTCTTATCGGCATGCCGGGATCCGGCAAAAGTACCATCGGCGTGATACTGGCCAAGCGCACGTCGCATGATTTCGTTGATACCGACGTGTTGATCCAGTCGATTGAACATCGCTCGCTGCAGGCCATCATGGACAGCGAGGGCTACATGCGCTTGCGCGAAATAGAGGCGCGTGTACTGCAAAACCTCAACGTCGACAACCATATAATTTCCACTGGCGGCAGTGTCGTGTACAGCGATGCTGCCATGCAGCATCTGCGCGAGAAAGGCACAACCATTTACCTGGATGTCAGTCTCGATACCCTGCGCAAACGTATCACCGACTATGAAACACGCGGCATCGCCAAGCGGCCCGAACAAAGTTTTGCCGATCTGTTTGAGGAGCGTGCGCTGCTGTATCGCAAGTATGCGGATATCACCATCAAGGGTGACGAGATGACGCAGGATGCGGCATGTGAACACATCATGGCGGAGCTGGAACTCGAGTAGGAACTATCGTTACCGGCAGGAGGAATGGCGCCTAGTTAAGGCCTTCTCCATGAAAGTGAAGGGGGCTCGTTCGCATGGATGCGAACGCAAGCTACAGGGACGTACTCGCGCGCCCCCCGGAATCTTCATGGAGAAGGCCTTAACTAAGCGCCATTCCCTACAGAAGTATTTGCTTTCTGCTTGCTAGACTGAACACACATCCGAAGCACAAATGCGCGCATGTTCTATACTTTCAATCTGCAGCGTGACATGGGTGATTTCAAACTTGTGGTGCATCAGTTCTTCCGCAGCCAGCAGCAAGTTGCTGTGATCGGTTAGATGCTCGTTGACCACAAGGTGTGCCGTCAACGCATTCTCCGCAGTACCCAGCGCCCACACGTGCAGGTCATGCAGGTCGACAACTCCTGGCAAGGTGAGCAAAGCCTTGCGCACATCCATCAGGATGATCGCAGCGGGCACACCATCAAACAACAGATGCAGCGTTTCGCGCAGCAGTGACCACGTCCCGAAAATAATCAGCACGGTAATCGCGAGACTCACCGCTGGATCAATCCAGCTCCAGCCCTGCCAGAGATAAAGCGCGCCTGCGAGCATTACGCCAACCGAAACCAGAGCGTCGGCTGCCATGTGCAGAAATGCACTGCGCATGTTGAGGTCATTTTTGCTGCCTGAGAGAAACAGAAATGCCGTCAGCGAATTAATCACGACCCCAATGCCCGCTACAACCATCACGGTTCTGGCATCAATCAGTGCGGGTGTGCGCAGTCGTTCAATGGCTTCCCAGCCGAGTGAGCCCATCGCCACGAGCAGCAGTATTGCGTTGGCAAAACCAGCAAGAATGGAACTGCGCTGCCAGCCGTAGGTATGGCGATCATCGGGGCGCAGCTGGCTTGCGGCCAGCGCTGCCCATGCCAGCACGAGGCCCGCTACATCGCTGAGGTTATGACCTGCATCCGCAAGCAAGGCGAGCGACTGTGTTTGCCAGCCATACCAGGCTTCGATCAGGACGAAGCCGCCATTGAGCGCAAGCCCCAGCGCAAAGGCCCTCCCGTGACTCCGAGGCTGATGACTGAGGCCATGACTCATCTGAGGCGAACATTCAGCTGATCAACCCACTGCACCCAATCGGCATCCTGAATGTAGGCCTGCTTGAGCATGTCGCGCTGCGACTTGCTCCAGAACCGTGCTTCAGAGACAGACACCGCATCAGGCAGGGGCCGGTGGGACTTGATGAATTGTTCAATAGCATCCTGGTTACTTGGCAGGCCAAGCTGACTGAACAGGTCACAGAGTATGTGCGGCTGGATTTCCATAGTGTTTTCCTTAACGTGATGGCGAAAGTGTCAGCCCTCTCTGCCTGAGAGCTGCTTTTATTGTCTTCAAGGCATTAGGCCCAATGCCGTGCAAAGCGCCCAATTCACTTTCCGTAAACCGCGTCAAAGAGGCTAGTGTAGTCAGGCCTTCGCGTGCAAGTGCCCGACGGGCCGAGGCTTCAAGCGGCAAAGGCAGATCTGCCAAATCGGCTTTGACATCACACCACTGTGGCTGTGATTTCATAAACTGAACTCCAGCAGGTTGTAATACGCTGCCTCGATATTCTTTTCCCGCAGACGTTCATACTGCGCCCATCCCTTGTAGGGTTCAAGCAGCAGAGTTGCTTTCATTTGCGCAAGGCTCATGCCCTGCTTTAGCGCATCACCGACAACCTGCTGTAGGTACTCATAATATTTACGCGTCTCTACAAGATCAGACTTGCTGAACGCCAACGGGGTTCCATGGCCTGTGGTCAAAATGGAAAAATCCAGCGCTTCGACGGCCTTGTAACCATCTATCCATGCCTGCAGCGCATGACCGTCGAATGGACCACACGCACTCGGCAGCGACAACATCGTGTCGCGCACAAGCGCATCGGCAATAAAGTCGGCACTGAACAACACTCCTTCATTCTGGAACAGTACCACCGTCATGTCGTCCGCGTGATTACGCCCCGGATGCATCAGCAATATTGGCTGGCCACCAAAGGCCAGTTGCATGTTGTCTTCGTATACAACTCCAGGCGGCACTACTTCGGCGAAATATTCAGCAGGCGTCATGTGGCCATCCTGGTTGGTATCGCGGGCCTGCTGAAAAGTGGCGCCGCACACACCCGGTGCGGCATCCCACGGAATGCGGAATTCCTCAGGCTCGAACATACCGTTGTTGTTGCGATCGAGTATGTCTCCCGGCATGTGTGGATAACGCCCATCCATGTTGACACGCATGTTGGCCTGCGCAATGAAGGTCGCAGTATCGGCAAACACCTTGCCACCTTCCGCATGATCGTAGTGGCTGTGGGTATAGATAACATATTTGACTGCCTTGCCCGGAAAACGCATGGCAAGTTCGTCCTTGAGCCAGGCGGCATAACCTGGATTAAGTGTATCGACGAGCAGGATGCCTTCGTCTGTGACGTACACAAGCGAATGCCAGATGCCATTGCTGCCGCGGTAAAGTGAACCGCTGATTTGCGTAAACGTGTTGGCGCGAGGAGGTGGCTGGGCATGAAGCTGAATACCAGTACCGATCAGCAACACTAGTGTTATAGAACCGAACAAAAGTCTGGCGTAAGAAAGTTTCATTTTGATCCTTGTTATTTTTATGCAAACAACTGCGCTAGTTGCACTTACTTAATATCTTCCCCATGAAAGTGCAAAGGAATTGTTCGCATGGAGGCGAACATAAGCTACAGGGGTGAAGCAAGCGTTTACAAAGCACAGCTTTGTGCGCAGCTAAACGACACTCAGCTGCGCTGAGTGGCTGGACCCGCTTGCGGGTACTTGCGCGGTCGCCGGAATCTTCATGGAGAAGGTTTTAACTAAGTGCCCGTTCCAGTAAATGCAATTGAGCTGTAACTTCGATTGCGTTGGGTCAAGCACATCTACACTTTTCCTTGGCTCGATTGTAATGCAGATAAGAGCTCTGTTTAATCAAATAAAAAAAGGCGAATCCCTATGGCCAATTTCCCCGCTACGCTAGCTTTTTCGGGCATTCTGAAACCCCTGCGTTTTGAAGCAGACATTGTCGACCTCGAAGTTGAAGGCGAAGTTCCTTCACAGCTCAACGGCAGTTTTCACCGCGTGCATCCCGACCAGCAATTTCCGCCGATGTTCGATAACGATCAGTTCTTTAATGGTGACGGCATGATCTCGCTGTTCCGCTTTCGCAATGGCAAGGTCGATTTTAAACAACGCTTTGCGCAGACCGATAAATTCAAGCTCGAACGCCAGGCCGGCAAGGCCTTGTTCGGCGCGTACCGCAATCCGCTGACGGATACGCCAGAAGTGAAAGGCAGCATTCGCGGCACCGCCAACATAATCGGCGAATTCCCGCGCATGGATGATCGTTATGCAACGCAAAAACACACCTACGGATGGCTGCTCGTGACTGACCGCTCGATGCCATTTAATGGGCCGAGCGGACGTGCTTCAGGTCTCTTGCTCAACAAGCTGGGCTTTATTGATTTCAGTACTGGCAAACAAAGCGAATGGTATTGCGGCCCCGACAGCGCAATCCAGGAACCGTGTTTTGTACCGCGTACACCAACCGCCCCCGAAGGCGATGGCTACCTGATCGCACTCGTGGACGACATCGTGCGCAATTATTCCGAGCTGCTGATTGTTGAAGCCATGGCAACTGGACGGACGAGCGCAAACTGAGTCAGCTCTGAGACAAATGGCCGAACAGTGCAAGGGTCAATGCTACCCGGTCTTTCGGATCAGCAGGAATATCTGCCAGCGCTTCAATCTTGTCCAACCGTTCCTGAAGTCCGGAATGATTGGCGATCTGGATTGCCAGACCGGGACGCGCGTTAATCTCAAGAATCAATGGACCCTGGTTGCGATCGAGCACAATATCGACGCCCATGTACCCGAGCCCGGTCAATTCATAACAGCGTGCGCCGAGTTCGAGCAGGTAGTTCCACTGCGGAATCTGCAGGCCCGCAAGCGGCACGCCAAAATCCGGATGTTCGTGTACTGCGCGATTCTGCCAGACGCCTTCTATCGTGACGCCTGTTGCCATGTCGATGCCAACGCCTACCGCACCCTGATGCAGGTTAGCCTTGCCATCGGAATTGCGGGTTGGCAAACGGATCATCGCCATTGCTGGCACGCCGCGGAAAACCAGTACACGAATATCGGGTACGCCGCGATAGCTGATGACGTCCAGAGCTGGATCGCAACGCACGCGGTATTCGATCATGGCTTTATCGGGAATGCCGCCGAGGCTGTAGATGCCGCTCAGGATATTCGACGCATGGTATTTGATTTCTTCGAGCGCAAGTGCGCGGCCATCGGTTTTGACAAAGAGATCGCGGCGCATGCCATCGATCACGAGTACACCTTCACCACCACTGCCATGCGCAGGCTTGATCACAAACTCCTGATGTTTGCCAAGAATTTCAGGAATACGCGATAGATCGTGTGGCGTTGAAACAGCACCATAGAGTTTTGGTACGGCAATACCCGCAGCAATCGCAAGCGTCTTGGTCTTGAGCTTGTCGTCCACCAGCGGATACGAATGACGCTGGTTGTATTGCATGATGTAGCGATGATTGCGGGCGTTGAGTCCGAGCACGCCTTTCTTGCGCAAGCGCAGCCAGGTACCAAGCATTAAGGCTTGCCTCGCGCGAGATCCTTGAAGCGCAGCACTTCGCTGATACGGTAGCCCGTGTAGGTTCCGAACAGCAGGCACACGGATAGAACGATAAGCAGCAGTTCAGGGAAGTTGAACATCAGGTGCATCAGGTAGGGATTGTTCATCACGTAGTAGCCGGAGATTGCCACGAGCAAGCTACCGAGCGTTTCCTTGATCGTCTCCACGCCGCCGCGTTCTTCCCACACAATCGACATACGTTCGATTGTCATCGTCAGAATTACCATTGGGAACAAGGCTATCGACAGGCCTTGCGTAAAACCGAGGCGGGCGCTGAGCAAACTCATTATGGTCATCAGGCCAATCACTACAATCAGCATTGATGCTAACCGCGGCACCAATAACAAATGCAGATTGGCAAGTGCAATCCTGACGAGGAAGCCCGCCGACAAAATCATCATGAACAGCGTAATACCCCAACCGAGTTGCGTCTCGCGGAACGCCAGCGCAATCAGGATCGGCGTGAACGTGCCGAAGGTAGGCACACCCACCACGACACGCATGAACGCAATCACCAGAGCACCAAGCGGCACCATAAGCAGTACCTTGTAAACTTCCTGCATCGGAATAGGCAGACTGTATAGTGTGAAATTGAGGAGGCCAGTGTTCAGGCTGCTTTCGGTCTGCTGCGCAAGTTCTTCCTGCACTACACTCGTCCTGGTCGCCGAGAAGCTCACGTTGAGATTACGTACGCCATCGGTATCGACTACCTCGCGTACGCCGCTTACCCAGGGATAAAAATTTTCCGGATAACCGGTTGCGCCCGTATCAGGATCAAATCCTCGCCAGCGTTCGCCGTTGTTGACTTCAAGCCATGTGATCATCGGGCGGTCGATAAATTCGTTATTCAGCGAGATGCCATAAACAGCACGCGACGGAATACGCGCACCGGCGAAAATTTCTGTAACCAAAGACACCCACTCATCTTCAGCACGCGCATCGTGGATAACCTTGACGTTTTCGTCAGAAGGATCCGCCAGAATCGCAAGCAAGCGGCTGGCAAACGTAAAGATGTCGGCTGACTCACTACGTGCACGTGACAATACGTCGTCAACTGCTGACGCCAGCGGCTCGGGATAGTCCGGCACATCGGGAAAATCGCTCGTGGGCACTTCCTCGGGCGGACGGCTGAAACTCTGTGCTTCCGGAAAAATCTGCGCGCGATAGAACAAGGCCTGTTCGCCCTGTGAGCGCCTTAAGGTCCATACTGCTTCGCGATATTCAGGACCTTCTTCAAACGTCAGGCCGAAACCGCGCGACACAAAATTTTCATCGAGGCGCGTGAAGCCTGGCGTTTCCTGCGGCAGCGTGAAATTGACACGCGCAGGACCATTGCGGCCGGTGAAATCAATGCGAGCCTCGATCATCCACACATCGGATTCTTCGCCAGGCTTGAGCGGCATATGCAGATATGTCACTTTCAGATAAACGATAAAACAGGCGAGCAGGGTGAACACCAGAACCACAATGGCTACCGGCGATAATGCAAATGTGCTCTTAGAACTCATACAGGGATACTAACGACGAGGGCATTCAACCCGGTGAGTGAAACTCTGGCCTGAATCAACCAGTATCTTGTTTTTGAGGAAATCGCGCCCGAGCAACACAGGGTAGTTAAAGTTTGCACGGTTGGCGAGTGTAAACACGGTATTATAGATTTCACCTGCCAGACAGAACTCCAACCTGACCGCGAGCCGGGACTCGCGCGCGTCGGTATTACGGATCTTGATATTGACTTCGCGTACCAGCGGCCGTTCGATCACGACGCTCTCGCTGCCCGGATCATAGTGGTCCTTGAGAATTTTGAACCGGACCATCTCCTTGCCATCTTCCATGTACTCTTCAATATCTTCGGCGTGAATGGCATTGGACTTGGCGCCAGAGTCGAGCTTGGCCTTCATGAGCATGCGACTTGGCAGCAGGCGGATGTTCTGGACCCAGCCCAGAACCACCTCGCCCCTTGCGGTGGGCTCGCCCTGGTCGGGGCTATCAGATTGCGCGTACAGGTTGCCGTTCGCCATGGGTAATAGCGAGAACAAGAGAATAAGGGCTGGGAGATGGACGGACTTCATGCGAGTTAGTTTACTCTTTTGCGGGCGCGGAAAAAATGGGGGCGGGCAAAACAAATATGAATGTAGCCACATTAGTTGAAGAAGCTACCTGGAGCTACCTGGGACACCTGGCTACCACCTAGCTACCTGGGACACCCACCATCCCGGCAAAAAAGGCTGCAATGGACACTCACTGAAATCATAAAAACAAAGCGTTTTCAATCGACCGTCTTGTTTTTTGAGATTTGAATGAAGCTACTTAAACTGATAAGAGTTTCACAGGCGCGCAAAACACTGTCTACAATCGAGACAGTCGCCAGATGGGTGGGTTAAGCAACCTTCGACGGGCTACCTTTTTTTTCCATTGATGCAAGCTTATCAAGAACATGCAGCATGGTGATTGATTTCTTCTGAATCTGCAGGGCCAGTACTTGCCACTGCATAGCCGATAACTCCAGTGAAGTGAGCAGTTTAGTCTCTGTGTTTTTGATATATCCTATCTTGTCGTTACGAATCACCCGCCCCGTCCAGTCTACCAACTCCAGGTAGTCCCCAAGGTTATATGGCAGGCAATTATGTTGCTGCTCATCCATGGCTGATTCAGCAAACGACATTAACTTCGGTTTATCTCTATCGCATTTACCCTGAATTTCATAAATGCGGTGCTGAATAGAAGTGAAGTCAGATTCTTCCAGACTAGCGGCCAAACCTGCACGTATGGGGTTGAGATCTACATATGCCATGCATGAAAGCAGGGCGGCATCATCCAGCAAGGCCTGTGATTTGAAACGTCCTTCCCAGAACCTGCCAGTACAACCATCTTCCTTGTTAGCGTGCAGCGCAATATGATAATTCAGGCAGGACATGAACCAGCTTATGCTAGCCAATCGACTGCGCCATACTTCAACTGTTCTGTTAATTATTTCCAGCTCAGCATCTGAAAGCGCTTCTCCCTGGGCAAATCGTTGCACGAGTTCTGGCCCCTCATAGAGCCGTTTCCAGCGCACTATCACCTCTTCTCTTGACCACCCTTCACTTCTGGCTTTATCTACATGCAGCACAAGATGATAGTGATTACTCATAACGGCATAGGCTGGGATATCAATGGCAAAAACTTCACTTAGCTTTTTGAACCGCGTTACGAGCCAGGTTTTACGGTGGTCGAAACTACGACCTGACTGCTTGTCTTGCCCGCAAAGAAAGGCGCGCCTTACGCAACGAGCGATGCAGTGGTAATAAGGTGTGGCCTCAAGGGAGATCAAGGCTGAGCGTGGGCGTGTCATCCTGACTTGCTCTTGTATATCCAGTCTTCAGTTTAGTAGAAGTTTGCTAGACTGCAAAAAAATGTGAGTGTCCCTTTCACTCTGCTTTCACTCTTTTCCTTTTCACTTTACTAAAATGTGG
>CAIYIP010000004.1 GCA_903926285.1 uncultured Gammaproteobacteria bacterium | reverse complement strand
TGCCCATGAATACTTCATAGCTGATCATCTGGCCGGCAGCACGCAAGCCGCCGAGCAATGCAAATTTGTTGTGCGAAGCCAAACCGCCAAGCATGGCCGAATAGGCGCCAATTCCTGCCATGGCAAACACAAACAGCAAGCCAATATTCAAATCGATAATTCCAATTCCAGGAGCCCATGGAATCATGGCCAGACTGAGCAACATGGCAATCGGGATCACAATTGGTGCCACTATAAAAGTGAATTTGTCCGCAAAGGGTGGCGTCCAGTCTTCCTTGCCTAGCATCTTTATTACATCTGCCAGTGACTGGAGTATGCCAAAGGGACCCACACGGTTAGGGCCCAGGCGCTCGGAAAGGAAGCCCAGTACACGACGCTCAACCCAGATCAACAGTGCGGCAGTAAGCAGCACTGCGCCCAGGATCAGGGCTATGTTGAGGTAAGACCCGACGACAAATTCAAACATCAGACTGAACCTCTCTTGCTCACGTCACTGACGATGATGTTGCTGGCACGCCAGTCTTTCGGGGTTTGCCAATTGGCAGCTTTATTGAGTGTGATACTGGGGGTCGTGAGATCCTGGAAGTTCAGTCCTGAGAGGCCAACACTCACTCCGACTGTTCCCGGCAGAATGCTTTCACGGAGCAGGAAAGGGACTGCGCCATTATGCTGCACCTGGACCCCATCACTGCTGCTCAAGCCCAACTTGCTCGCATCAGCCGGGTTTATTGCAACATAAGCACCTGTTGCGCGTGCCTGAAGAGCTTCGCTACGCGCGGTCAATTCTTCACTGCCGAAAAGATGATAAAGCGGAAATAAAGCGAAATCCCCGGCAGCTGTTTTCTGCACACTAGCCTGATACCAGGCCTTGCCCGCATTGCTGTTATCGAGCAAGCGTTCACCCTGTGATGCTTGCTGCAGTGGACCACCTACAGAGGATTGAAACTTGAACACACTCTGGTTTGAATTCCAGCCGGGTGCCCAAGGCGAATTAAATACAGCAGCGTCCTTCACAGGCGGCACACCTTCCATCGAGAACGTCATGATGCCGTCTTCATCCTGCTCCTGCTTGGGCTCATGCACGCTGATGTTGGCACGCATAGCAGTACGACCACTGTACCTGTGATGCTGGCGTGGCACTTTCATGCCGGCGAAATTGTAGTCAGGACCTGGCGTGGTTTTGTCCAGCAAGCCACCATTAGGTAACAATGCTGCACAAGCGGCTGTGATTTCGTGAATTCTCTTACCGGTGGTCAACCATTTGGCACTGGAACGGATGCTGTCAACTGGCTTGAAAACGGCATAAAAATGTTGGGCACGTCCTTCGTAGTTGACGAAAGTGCCGGTGGATTCGGCAAAAGTGCCTGCTGCAAGAACCAGGTGGGCAGCTTCACCCGTACGGTTTTGTAGACTGTCCAGTACCACCAGTTGTTCAAGGCCTGAAAGGAAAGTATCAACCGCTGCACTTGGCGCGCGACGATAGAGATCATTCTCCAGCACAATTGCTTTTTTATTTCCGCTCTGGATGGCTTTACCGAGTGTATTACCTGTGCCCTGCATGAGAAGCGCCAGACCCAGACTATTCGCTTCTGGAACAGTCAGCGCAAGACTGGCTTTCCTGTCAACGGAAGAAAGCGCAGTGGCCACGTTAGCGGCAGCATTCAGCAAAGCGGGTTCAAGGCTACTGGTGCCACTGATAATGAGGGGGCGTTTAGCTGCTTTCAGGTCCGCAGCAATTTCATTGACCAATGCATTTTCGGCAGCGCTGAGATCGTTGATGGCAGGTGCTGTGTTGTCCAACGCATGGGCAATGGCAAAACCGATACGGGCGCTGTCGACTGCGCTGGCAATGTGGACAGTTTTAGCAACGTCATCAAGCCTGGTGGCTTGTGGACTCAGGACATAAAGCGGGCTCTTACGGTCCATGGTCAAGGTACGAATTGCCGCATCATGCCAGGCAGGCAGTTTAATTTTAGCTGCCATTTCCTTGCCAAGATTTTTCACTGACTGACGCAGTGCCAGCGCAAGGCGGGCCGCGGTATTGGTTACATCCTCACCGAGCACAAGGACAGCATCGGCATTTTCGATATCCTTGATGGAAGCGATGTTAACTGGACGATTTTGATAGATATCGAGAACC
>CAIYIP010000003.1 GCA_903926285.1 uncultured Gammaproteobacteria bacterium | reverse complement strand
CAGGTGGAACTTCCATGCCTTTTGCCTTCATCAATTGACGGATCAGTTTAGCTGCTTCGGGCTGCTCTACAGCAGACTGCACGCCTACGCGAACCAGACCTTCAGCGTAGTCGACTGCCTGCCAGGTTGCGCCGGCAAGTTTGTTCAGCGAATCGCGGCTGCCGATATCATGCAGTGACAGATCGCCACCGGCATCAACCAGCATCTGGATGGCATCCGTGCGGCCTTTATGTGCAGCGCCCATCAAGGCAGTGCGGCCATCTTCGTGATCCTGGGCGTTAACATCGTTGCCCAGCTCAAGCAGCATTTTGATCGTTTCCTTATTGGCTGCTTCGGACCATTCAAACGTCACGCCTTCAACCCATGCGATACCCGATGCAACCATAAGAGGTGTGACGCCAACGATAGTGTTGATGTTTGCATCGGCACCGTTTTCAAGCAGCAACTTCATGAGTTCGATGTCGCTTGATTGTGCAGCGCGCAGGAACGGCGTTGCGCCTTCTTCATACAACCACTGGTGGGTGAAGATGGTGCGGGTTTCTGTGCTGGATGCCATGCGCAAGTTGGGATCGGCACCGGCTTGAAGCAGCAACTTGATGTAGGCCAGATGATCCATGTCGGGCTTGCGGGTTGGATAGTCGCCACCTTCAATGTTGCGATTGTCGGTTGCGATGTACAGTGGATTCCAGCCGCCTTCGTTCGCGATGTTCGGGTTGGCACCGTTTTCCAGCAGGTATTTACCGAGTTCGTAGAAACGGTTTTGCGTTGCTGTCAGGAGCGGACTCCAGCCGAACTCACTGATCTGGTTAACGTCGGCACCGGCTTCTACCAGAATCTTTGTGGATTCAAGATCGCCTTCACGTACCGCGAAATGTAATGCGGCCAAACCACCACGCTTCATTTTCTGGGGTGCTGGCGTAACCTGGCGATTTGCGCTCTCGCGTTCATCACGCATGAAATCTTCAACCAGTTGGGCCGGCAAACGTTTTACGAGCTCTTCGCGGGTAACCGTTATTGCGGGCGCACCTGCTTCGAGCTGGTCGGCAGGAAGTGACTGGCCGCCCTGTCCTGTATCTTCGTAAAACTCGCGGATACGTCTGCGAGCTGTTGGCGCCAGGTAAGGATTGGTGCGGCCAGTGTTGGTGGCAATAGAAGTTGTGCCCAGAGCAGCACCGTTATCAATTAGCACTTTTACGGCTTGTGGATTTCTGTTGGCAGCGGCCCACATCAACGCGGAAGTACCACGTACAGGCTCTGCTGCATTGATATCTGCGCCACGATCCAGGAGCAGTTGTACGGTTTCGGGATCGCCAGTGCGCGCAGCCATCATCAACGGGGTTTCGCCATTAATCATGGGTATATTTACGCCAGCGCCTGCGTCAAGCAGCATCTCGACGATTGCTTCGTTGCCTGTGGTCGCCGCCAAGGCAAGCGGCGTCATGCCTTCACGGTTCGTTGCTTCGACGTCAGCATCTGCATCAAGCAAATATTTAACGATAGTAGCGTTTTCGTTATAAATCGCCCATTGTAAAGGCAGGGTGCCATCGCGGTCAGGTGCATTCACATCTGTGTTGCGACGAATGAGAGTACGTACGACATCAGCATCATCATTCTTGATGGCAGTTGTCAGTTCAGCTTGTGCAAATGCAGCCTGGAAGCCGCCGAGCGCTCCCAGCAAGCCTAATGCGATGACTAGTTGTTTAAGTTTCATGGTCTTGTCTCTTTTGCAAATTTGTTGGTTGCAGATAACCACCATTTACAGATCACTTTCGGTATTTCTTCCAACAACACTTTAGTTGGTTACACCAGTCCGGGCAGACGGCCGGTAGAGTCGCCCACGCTGTCCTGATTGATATCGAACATATCCAGTACGCTCAGCAACATGTTGCTGGTCGGGACGGTTTTGGCGTCAAACTTCAGGTGACGATCACCCTTCAGTTTGCCACCAGCGCCACCGACCAGAACCATCGGCACGTCAAAATGCAGATGCTGGTTGGAGTTGCCCATGTTGGAACCGTACAGGGTTACAGAATTATCAAGCAGTGTGCCGTCGCCATCGGAAATGGAGTTCAGTTTGTCCGCGAAGTACGCAATCATGCTCGCGTGGTAACGGTTCAGAATGGCGTACTGCGCAATACGACCCGGATCTTCCGCATGATGCGAACCACCGTGGAAGCTTATGTCCGTGCCGGCTTCTGGATAAACGCGACCGGTAAGGTCACGCGCCATCAACAGGGTGCCCACGCGGGTAATGTCCGCCT
>CAIYIP010000002.1 GCA_903926285.1 uncultured Gammaproteobacteria bacterium | reverse complement strand
CCCACAAATCGCTTTGGAGTTGCTGATGGATCCCCAGCTGCAAAAGATGACATTGCCGGAACCATCGCTCCAAGTAGGGGCAAGCCCACAGCAACCCCGGAAGCCTTCAGAAATGTCCGACGGGGTAGATGTTTTTTGGTAATAAGTTTCATACTTAGCTCCTTTTATTCTGCGGCTGGCTGTCGATCTTGAAGATCGATATAAACAACCTTATGGTTTAATTGCATGTAGTCACTATTATCTACTCCTAACCTGCCAAGCTTTTCGATCATTTCTTTTCTTTGATAATCAGTAGAATCTGAATTGTTTGCCTGACTTCTAACTCTTTTTTTATAAGTTCAGTTAGTTGGCCATTACTGGCTCTCGAGTGTAGCTACTTCACTGGCCGCCTGTTGCGTTTTGGTTCTCATAAGGAACTGCGGACTCTTAACTACACCCAGCACCAAGGTAGAGAAACGGTAATTATCGGCCTCAGCTTCTTCCACAATGTCGCGTATGACGGGCATATCGTAGTATTCCATGCCCCGACCCACACCAAAGGTCAGCAGTTTCTCTACCGCAAATCGCACAAACTGAGGGGAATACTTCATTAAATTTTCACGGAGCCCGGACACGCTGTCTACTGCAGTACCGTCCCATAGCACGACGCTAGTATTTAATGGAACAGACACACCCTCAAATTGACGCGGATGGCCAGAAACTGTCCGGTAAGAGCCGTCCAGGTCAAAGCTCTCAAGTGCAAAACCGATTCCGTCCATGATTTTATGGCAGGTTGCGCAGGGCTCGTTCTGGCGGTGCATTTCAAGCTGGTCACGCAAGGTCAGTATCTTCACCTCTGCCCCGGTTTCCTCCAGTGCAGGAACATTAGCTGGCGGTGCGGGAGGAGGTGTGCCCAATATGTTTTCAAGCACCCATACGCCGCGCTTGACAGGAGATGTTCTGAAGGCCTCGGTCGAAGCAATTGACAAGAAACTTCCCTTTCCCAGAATTCCGCGGCGATAATCCATTTCCGGGGGCAATTCAACCCTGCGAAAATTCGATCCATACACATTAGGAAAGCCATAGTGTTTCGCCAACCGTGCATTAATGAAAGTATAGTTTGCATCCAATAGCGTGGTGATGCTGCTGTCTTCCCTTATTATGCTCTCGAACAACATTTCAGTTTCAGTCTGATAACTGTCCCGCAACTCCGCATCCCAATTGGGGTAGTAAACCCCGTCTGGGAAAATGGTCGCCATGTTGCGCAGGTACAACCATTGCTGGGCAAAATTCTTCACCAATGCCGTTGAACGTTGATCTTGCAACATACGCTTTACTTGCTGCTCCAACACATCTGGCTCACTTAAACGTCCCGCGGCGGCCAGATCAACCAGCTCAGCATCAGGTATGCTGCTCCACAGAAAAAACGACAGTCTAGAGGCCAGTTCCACATCAGAAATCTGATAAATTTCGCCTACTGCCAAGTTCTCTGGCTCAACCTCCGTGCGAATAAGGAATTTCGGATCAGCCAAGAGGCGTCTCACCGCCAGTTCTATACCGTCTCTGAAGGAACCTTCGTTAACACCCTGTTGATAAAATGTCATCAAGGGACGCATATCCTCATCAGTCACCTGTCTGCGGTACGCCTGGGATGCCAACTGGGTAATAATT
>CAIYIP010000001.1 GCA_903926285.1 uncultured Gammaproteobacteria bacterium | reverse complement strand
TAAACCGGCGTTATCGGCCTGCCCATCTGCATCAGCCACAACTGAATCGGCAGCTCCCTGGTAAAGCGCTTGCCCTGCGACTATGTGTCTTGTTATCTGATGTCTGGCATCAAACTCCAGAATACTCACACCATACATGACACCCTCCGACTCCATGGCATTGAAGTGCAGAAAGGCAGCGCCATCCCGTTGCCAGTAGCCAAAACGTGAGAGTGACACCTGCTCGCCCCGCGCAAGCGCCTTGTTTACCTCGGCACTCATTTCCAGCTGTGGCGCAATGTATTCACCAAGCATCAGCCCGAACACAATAAGCAGTGCTGCCGGTTTCATGACAGAAAAGGCAATTCGCCTGCGGGAAATGCCTGCCGCCTGCATAATCACAAGTTCATTGCTGCCAGCGAGAATGCCAAGCCCCACTACCGAGCCGATCAGTGCTGTCATCGGCAACAACTCATAGAGGCGGCCTGGCGTGGTGTAGAGCACATAACTGGCTGCAGATACCGCGTGATAGGTTTCATCCACATCGCCCAGCTCTTCGATGATCGTGAATAGCAGATCGAGACCACCAATCACTAGCAATACCAACGTCATGGCAGTGAGGACCGTGATGCTGATGTAACGGTCGAGTTTACGCACGGGCTTTATACCCCGGCAAGCCCGGCAACGACTGAAGCCGCCCGCTGAACAGCAGCCAGCCTAGAGTGATGAACAACAAATGCACCCACCACAAGCCGATGGCTACAGGTAGCAGTTCGCGCGCGACCAGATCCCTGCTCACCACCAGCAGGCCAAAATACGCCAGGTATAAAAATAACGCCGGCACTAGGCGTGCAAAACGACCTTCGCGCGGGCTCACCTTGCTGAGTGGAACGGCAAGCAAAGCAAGAACCGGCAACAGTATCACCAGAGAAATGCGCCATTGCAGTTCAGCCATGTGTACCGGTTGACCCTGCTCGAGCAATTGCATGTTGGTCATTGCCTGTTCTTCGAGGCCGGGAGTAAAACTGAGCGCGCGCGGCGGCAAGCGCACACCCATCTCGGTAAAAGTGGTCAATGAATAATCGGTATTGTCACCTTCAGTAATGGAGCCGTCCTGAAACTGGATAAAACGTGCACCGCTCGCGTCCTCGACTGGAATGGCGGTTGCGGCATAGATCACACGGTTGGTCCCTGTTTCATGCATAAACACGTTATGCATGACATCACCGGTTATTGATTCGGCATAAGTCGTGCGCTGACCCTGGCCCAAAGTCTGGAACACGCCCGGCACCATCAGATCAAATTCACTAAGGTTTTTTTGTACCTCAAGCAGGGTTTCCGTATTGACCAGCCCACGGGGCGTAACAAATAAAGTCAGGAAGCCAACCAGCACTGCCATGGCGCCGGTGGTCACCATTGTCATGCCAAGCAAGCGTTTGGGACTGAAACCCGTCGCCTGCAGTACCGGCATTTCGCTTTCAGCATACATGCGGCCATAAACAAGCAAGATACTGAGCAGAAGTGCGAGCGGCAGAATAAGCTGCAGAAAATTTGGTAGCCGGTAGGTCATCAACAGCAACAGGGCTTCGGTTTGCAGCTCGCCTTGTGAAGCCTGGGCCAGATATTGCAAAAGCCGTCCCATCACTACCACCACGAGCAGCACAAGCGTAATAGCGCTAATGTATTGCAGCAGCTGGCGGTTGAGGTAACGAACAATAATCATACGACATTCTAGCAGCTTCTGTTTTGCCAACGCGTACCTGTAAGAGTAGAATTTTCCGCTGCCAACACGACTTTCACTACAGCCACAGGAATCCCATGCAATTTTCCGTAAAAACCGGTAATCCGAGCCAACTTTCCACTCCGTGCCTCGTGGTGGGCATCTTCGAAGACAAGACACTACCCGAACTCACTTCAAGCCTGGACATAACCGGCAAGCATTTCATTAGCAAGGTTATAGCTGCTGGTGATCTTGAAGGCAAAATTGGTCAGGTTCTGCTGCTACAAAGACAGGAAGGCATCAAGGCACAGCGCATCCTGCTGGTAGGTTGCGGCAAGGAGAAGGATCTTGATGCGAAAAAATTCGCCAACATTTTGCGCAATACCTTTAAATCGCTTCAGACTTACAATCTTGCTGAAGCGGTGATCTGCCTGGCGGACATAGCAATTAAAAAAATCCAGGTGAAGCGCAAGGCGGAATTACTGGCCCGCACCTTCGTAAGCCTGCAATACCGCTATACCACGACAAAATCCAGCTCCCCCAAACAGACCCCATTCGCAAAAGTAAGCATCCTTCTGACCGACAGCAAGGAGCGTACACAAGCGGCTGCAGGCTTGCAGTCAGGTCAGGCAATCGGCAATGGCATGAATCTCGCGCGCGAGCTCGGTAATCTTCCGGCCAATATCTGCACGCCAACATATCTCGGTAACCAGGCAAAAAAACTCGGCACCAAAAACAAGAGCCTTAATGTACAGGTGTTGACCGAAGCCCAGATGCGCAAGCTCGGCATGCACTCGCTGCTGTCTGTTGGCAATGGCAGTGCCGAACCTTCGGTGTTGATCATCATGAAATATCAGGGTGCTGATGCAGCACAGCAACCTAATGTCATTGTGGGCAAAGGTATTACCTTCGACACCGGCGGTATCAGCCTGAAACCCGGCGCCGGCATGGACGAGATGAAGTTCGACATGTGTGGCGCAGCAAGTGTACTTGGCACCATGGCAGCGTTGTGCGAGCTACAGCCAAAAATCAATGTGATCGGCGTGATTGCGAGCGCTGAAAACATGCCGGGGGGCAAAGCCACCAAACCGGGCGACATCGTCACCAGCATGAGCAAGCAAACCATCGAAATCCTGAACACCGATGCAGAAGGCCGCCTGGTGCTCTGCGATGCACTCACCTATGTTGAACGTTTCAAGCCCAAAACCGTGGTTGATATTGCGACGCTTACCGGTGCCTGCATTACGGCACTGGGCTCAGTAGTCAGCGGCTTGTTGAGCAATGATGACCAGCTCGCCGAAACGCTCTATCAGTGTGGCCTCGATAGCCTCGATCCAGTCTGGCGCCTGCCACTCTGGGAAGAATACCAGGAGCAGCTCAAAAGCAATTTTGCCGACATAGCCAATATTGGCGGACCCAAGGCCGGTACCATCACCGCGGCCTGCTTTCTCGCGCGCTTTACCAAAAAATACAAATGGGCGCATCTTGATATTGCCGGCACAGCCTGGCTACAGGGTGGCGAAAAAGGCGCAACTGGCCGACCGGTACCGCTGCTGATGGAATACCTGCTGAATAATTGATGCTCCCGGAAATCCATGCCAAAAGTTAATTTCTATCTGCTGAAAGAAAACCACGACCAGGCCCGCAGCATGCTGGCCTGTCGCCTGGCAGAAAAACTGTACAAGCAAAACGGCCGCGTGCATGTGCAGGTTGGTTCCGAAGAAGCTGCACGCGAGTTGGACCAATTGTTATGGAGCTTCAGCACAAGCAGTTTTGTTCCGCACGCAATAAACACTGATGAGCAACCAACAGCGGTTGCAGTGACAATTGGTGTTGCGCGTAACTCTGCCACGACCGGCGACCTGCTCAACCTGACCGATTCCCTGCCTCCTGATCACGCCCGGCTCGATACCATCGCCGAGTTCGTGGTCAACGATGCCGAGGCCAAGGCGCAGAGCCGCCAGTTATGGAATACCTACAAGCAGCTTGGTTACGAATTACAGCTGCATCAGCTGTAGAGAAGCCCTCTACCCTCAGGCTATAATCGCGGCATTTATGGCGGGTTGAATACCCCGCCAGCCGCACCTTCCCATTACTGACTCATTATTGAGATCGCCTTTACCTCATGGATAAAACCTACGATCCGCACGCCATTGAAACTGCCCTTTATCAACGCTGGGAAAGCCAGGGTTATTTTGCTCCGCAAGGCGACGGCGCCCCTTACTGCATCATGATTCCACCGCCCAATGTCACGGGCAGCCTGCACATGGGACACGGCTTCCAGGAAACCATCATGGATGCGCTGATCCGTTATCACCGCATGCAGGGCCGCAAGACCTTGTGGCAGGTTGGTACCGACCATGCGGGTATCGCCACGCAGATGGTGGTCGAGCGCCAGTTGCTGGGCCAAGGTATTAATCGCAAGGAGCTCGGGCGCGAAAAATTTCTGGAAAAAGTCTGGGAATGGAAAGAAGAATCCGGCTCAAATATCACGCGCCAGCTGCGCCGCATGGGCGCATCGATGGACTGGACACGCGAACGTTTCACAATGGACCCCGGATTGTCCAAAGCTGTCGAAGAAGTATTTATTCGACTCTACGACGAAGGACTTATCTATCGCGGCAACCGGCTCGTCAACTGGGACTGCAAATTACATACAGCGATTTCTGATCTCGAAGTTGTTTCCGAAGAAGAAAATGGTTCGTTCTGGTATTTCCGCTATCCATTGCTTAATGGCGCGACTACCGCAGATGGCAAGACCTATATCACGATTGCTACCACACGTCCCGAAACACTGCTGGGTGATACCGCTGTAGCTGTGCACCCAGAAGATGAACGTTTCAAACATCTGCTAGGCCAGCATGTTGAACTGCCACTTTGCAATCGTTCCATTGCGATAATCGCAGACACTTACGTCGACCCTGCCTTCGGTACGGGCTGTGTGAAGATCACGCCTGCGCATGATTTCAACGACTATGAAGTAGGCCAGCGCCACAAACTGCCGATGATCAACATCCTGACCAAGGATGGCGTGATTAATGAAAATGCACCGGTTGCCTATCAAGGCCTGGATCGCTTCGACTGTCGCAAGCAACTCGTGCGCGACATGGAATCGGCCGGTCTGCTGGAAAAAGTCGAGGACCACAAACTCAAGGTCCCGCGTGGCGACCGTACGGGTGTAGTTATCGAACCCTACCTCACGCAGCAATGGTATGTCGCGGTTGCTGCCCTTGCCGGCCCAGCGATTGCTGCGGTAGAAAATGGCGACATTGAGTTTGTGCCCAAGAACTGGGAAAACACCTACTTTTCGTGGATGCGCGATTTGCAGGACTGGTGCATCAGCCGCCAGCTGTGGTGGGGCCATCGCATTCCAGCCTGGTACGATGCAGAAGGCAAAATTTATGTCGGCCCAACTGAAGCGGAAGTGCGCAAAAAATATAATCTTTCTGCAGACCAGCTCCTGACCCAGGATGAGGATGTACTCGATACATGGTTCTCCTCCGCACTATGGACCTTCTCCACACTCGGCTGGCCCGAAGACACCGAAGAACTGCGCACCTTCCATCCGACTGATGTGCTGGTCACCGGCTTCGACATCATCTTCTTCTGGGTGGCACGCATGATCATGATGACGCTGAAGTTCACTGGCAAAGTGCCGTTCAAGAAAGTCTACATCCACGGTCTCGTGCGCGACGGCGAAGGCCAGAAAATGTCGAAGAGCAAGGGCAACATCCTCGACCCCATCGACCTGATCGATGGCATCGAACTGGAAAGCCTCGTCTCCAAACGTACTGACAGTATGATGCAGCCCCAGCTCGCTACCAAAATCGAAAAGGCCACGCGCAAGCAGTTTCCTGATGGTATTGCGGCGCACGGCACTGACGCGCTGCGCTACACCTACTACTCTCTCGCCTCCACCGGTCGCGACATCAATTTCGACATGGGCCGAATGGAAGGTTACCGCAACTTCTGTAACAAGATCTGGAATGCGGCGCGTTATGTGTTCATGAATGCCGAAGAACAAACCATAAGCAAACCCTCCGACAAGCGTCACTACTCCAGTGCCGATCTCTGGGTCCAGTCACGCTTCCAGCTTGCGCTGCAGAAAGTAAACGAGAACATAGCCGTTTTCCGCTTCGACCTCGTATCACAAGCGGTGTACGATTTTTTCTGGAACGCATACTGCGACTGGTATCTCGAACTGTCCAAGCCCATCCTCTGGGATGCCAATGCCAGCGAAGACCAAAAGAACGCCACGCGTTACACGCTGCTCAGCGTACTCGAACAAAGCCTGCGCCTCGCGCATCCGCTGATTCCTTTTATCACCGAAGAAATCTGGCAGAAGGCCGCTCCGCTGCTTGGCATCAAAGGTGACACGATCATGCTGCAGCCTTATCCAGCAGAGGACGGCTCTGCAATCAGTAGCGAAGTTGAAGCCGAAGTAGAATGGGTGAAAAGCGTGGTGCTCGCCATTCGCAATATCCGCGGCGAACTCAATGTCTCTCCTGCCAAAACTATTCCGGTATTGTTAAGTAAAGGCTCGTCAAAGGACCAGGTCTTCCTCGAGGCCAATCGCCAGTATCTGGTAAAACTGGCCAGACTGGATTCAATCAGCTGGCTCGTTGATCCCTCCTCGGCACCACCGGCATCCATGCAGCTGGCTGGCGAAATGGAAATCCGCGTACCCCTTGCAGGCCTGATCGACGTCAAGGCCGAACAGGCACGCCTGGGCAAGGAAATTGAAAAACTGCAAGCTGAAATCGCGAGAGTAAATACCCAGCTGAGTAATACCCGTTTTGTCGCCAATGCCCCCCCCGCCGTGGTTGCCAAGGAAAGAGAAAGGTTGTCTACTAATGAAGCCTCCCTGGTTCAACTCCAGGAGCAACTAGTTAAGTTAAGCAGTCTATAAATCAAGAGGCACTGTTCAAAGAGGCGCAGAGCAGGCTTGCTTATGGGAACCGCATGAATACATCCATGCCAACGAAGTCCCCATAAGCGAGCCTGCTCTGTACCTGGTAAATGGATTGCCAAATGTGCGCCGCTATCTAGTTCCAGTGAGTGGTAATAGTCCAACCGCGTAAAGGAGATACCAAAGTGCGTATATTCCCAACCCTGCTCCCCATGGCAAGTGTGCTTCTGCTGATAAGTGCTGTCAGCCGAGCTCACGAGGATATCGGCTACGATCTTAACGGTGGCCACTACGACAGCAGCGGCTTCTAC